>JBBUED010000001.1:0-3615 GCA_038078215.1 Patescibacteria group bacterium
CCGTCAAGAGCCGGAAAAGGAATGATGTTTATGACGGCGAGATTTATTGATATAAACGCGGCGAAGCTCATCAAGTAGACGATGCCAAGAGTGGACGCTTCCCCGACAAGCCCGACTATCCCGACAGGACCGGACACTTGAGAAAAATCGGCTTTGCCTCTGAACGCGTCAAAGATGAAATGATAAAGCCCGATTGCCACATTTTTGGTCGTAGCGCCTGTTAGCTTTGCTCCTTCAAACAAAGCTTTGTGAGCCGGAAGTTTTACTGTGCCGACCGTGTCCATAGCTATCCCTATCGCTTTCCTTCCTTCAATAAGACCTTCGGTCGCGGTGACTGTCGCTGTCTTTAATTCATTGTTTCGTTTATAGTCAATTTTTATCCCCCCGCTGCTGTTTGCTATGAAATTCTGCACCTCGGCGACATCAGCGGTATTGATTTTTATGCCGTCCGATTCCAAAGATATTATGGTTTCCCCGCCGACAAACCCCGAGAGCCTCGCCGGTGAATCCGCCTGCGCCGCGATTATGATGATGTGATGGTCCTTTATGTATGAAGCGTATGAGTCGCGCACCGAAGTCGTAAGTCCGGACATAAAAGATATGGATAAAACTATCCACGCGAACAAAATATTGAAAGCGATTCCGGACACGAGCACCGCGGCTTGTTTTAATCTGCTAGCGTTCACGAAACTCCTCGCGCTGTCTGGACCTTTCATTGATTCCTCATCAGGATTCTCACCGAAAATTTTCACATACCCCCCGAAAGGAATTGAATTTATAGCGTAGGTCGTTTCGCCGTATTTCTTGCTCCATATTTTGGGCGGAAAGCCGATGGCGAATTCGTCAACTCTTATTCCGAATTTCTTGGCAACGATAAAATGCCCAAGCTCGTGGACAAAAATCAAAACCGCCAAGACTAGTAAAAAAATTATTATTGACATAGTGTAATTAGCTTATTAGTTTGTAGCTTCTTAGCTTTTTAGGAAGATTAGTAAAGTGAAAAACTGGGATTCATACCCTTTACCCACCTAAACAGCTACAAGCTAAAAAGCTACCAACCTAATTCTCAAGACATTATCTCCTTGTCTTTCTTCACCGCGACGATTTCCAGTTTCTCGCTCGCGTCGTCAATTATTTTCTGCATTTCCGTCTTAAGTCTGAATTTGTCGTCCTCTCCCATTTCTCCTTCCCTTTCCTTCTTTTGGATTTCACTCCAAACTTCATCGCGAGCCGTGCGAAGCGAAATTCTCGCTTCTTCCAGTTTATTGTTGGCGATTTTTACCAGAGACGCCCTTCTCTCGGTGGTAAGTTCGGGAAACAGCACGCGAAGACCTTTTTCATCGGCTCTAATTGAAACGCCGAGATTCGCCAAAGTGATGGCTTTCTCAATGCTCGCAATCTGCGAAGAATCCCAAGGAGAAACCCGCAGAGATCTGGCGTCTTCTATGCTTACGCTCGCCAATTCTTTTATTCCCATCCTGCTTCCATAAGACTCCACAACGACGCTGTCCAGGAGCGCCGGCGCCGCCATCCCCGTCCTCACCCCGGTATATTCTTTCTTCAGCCACTCCTCCACTTCTTTTGTCTTGTTTTTTAGTTTTGAAAAATCGTACGACATATTTTTTATTTTTACTTCTATTAAAATTATTTATGATTCCTATAATATCACCGCCTATCTAAAAATCCAAACGCAAATCAATCTTGTAGACACCCAGTGTCCACAGGAGTTGAATTTGTGGACACTGGGTGTCTACAAGTGTAAAATTTGGCTAATGTCGCGAAAAGAAATAATTGCCGATGATAATACTATCGTCCATGTCTTAAATCGTGGAGCAAAAAAGCTTCCGATTTTTCGCCAACGAAGCGATCTATGGAGAATGCTGTACGCTCTCTTTTTTCTTAACAGCGAAAATGTTCCGGAAAATTGGTTCCGTGAAGCTGAAAAAATTGGAGCGCTTAATAATTTTACATGGTCTAAAGAATGGGGTGAGCGCAAGCCGCTGGTTTCCGTCTTGGCTTTCACGATTATGCCCAATCATTTTCATTTAATTTTGAAACAGATTGTTGAAGAAGGAATCCAGCAATTTATGCATAAATTTACTATGTCTTACTCAAAATTCATAAATTCTAAATATGCGGAGAGCGGAAGTTTATTCCAGGGCAAATTTAAATCTGTAATAGTTGATACCGACGAATTTCTAAGGTATTTAGCCTGCTATGTGATGGTGAAAAATTCTTTTGAACTTTTCCCTGGAGGATTGCCCGCCGCTACAAATAATTTTGATGATGCTTGGAAAGAGGCGATGAATTATCCTTTTTCCTCTCTGGCGGATTATGCCGGATTGCGGAATTGTCCCATTTTAGACAAAAACATCTTAGGAGAGATTTTTCCAGATTCTGATTCATTTATGGAATGTTCAAAGGATTTTATTTTAGGACAAAAACTGGACACTGACATTATTGACCAAAAAATTCATGACTTTTCGGCATAAACCTTGGCATAAACCTTGTAGACTTGTAGACACCCAGTGTCCACAGGAGTTGAATTTGTGGACACTGGGTGTCTACAAGTTTGCGCTTTCACCAATCATCAGAGCTGCGTGCTCAAGAAGCATTTTTATTGAAGGCGATCTGTCGCCGGAGTAGTTTCGGCATTTGTCTATTTCTTCAAATGTGAATAGATTTTTTCTTTTTGAGTCCTTCGTTCCGGACTCGTTCAAAATTTCCCTTTCAACGCTATTTAAAAAGTCTGCCGCGACTGACCTGCTCGCTTCTTCGTCGGCAATTTGGTCAACGATTTTTTTCACCATAACCAGCCGTTCGGCTATCGCGGACTTAATGAATTTTTTTGCGTCAAAAAGACTTGAGTTTTTTTGAGATTTTTCGGCTCCGCCAGTTTCCGTGTCGCGATTTAAATTTACAATCATCATTCTTGACCGAAGCGTCGGCAAGAGAATGCTCGCTGAAGGAATTATCAGAAAGAATACCGCGCCGCCCGCCGGCTCTTCAAACATTTTCAAAAGAGAATTCTGCGCCTCCCTCGTAATAAAATTTACCGCTATTATGAAAATTCTTCTGGGTGAAGACACAGCTCGTCTTGATTGCATTTCATTGATTGACCGCCCCTCATCAATTCCCAATGTGTCAAAATCGCCAAAATAAAAATCCGGATTGCCTTTGACGCTGAATTTCAAATCATTTTCCAAAAATTTAATCAATCTTTTCAAAATATTTTCGCGTTCCCCCTCTAAGCAATAAGCATGATGGAGTTTCTCCATTGAATCGGAGAGAGTTGATTTTATATCAAAAGAATTTTTCATAGAAAAATTATAGACCAGTTAATGCCCGAAGAGCAAATGGATGAACTGGGTCGTAGGTGGTAGGTGGTGGGTTGTAGGCAGAATAAGATTAATTTCTAATTCCTAATTTCTAATCAATGACCAGTACTCAAATCCCAATGACCGAAATTAGACATTAGTAATTAGAAATTTCTTGTTTTATTTGAAAATTGATTTATTGGAAATTTATTAAATTTGTGATACGGTTTTAGATGAATCCTCATGCCGAGGTGGCGAAATTGGTAGACGTACTTGCCTTAGGAGCAAGCGGGGTAAC
>JBBUED010000002.1:0-2491 GCA_038078215.1 Patescibacteria group bacterium
CAATCGGCTCAAGGGCATAAAGACGGATTATGGACGACCGTTCTCGCCTCGGCAGTATTTGTTTTGGAAAATGAGCAGCCGAAATAATCCACAAATCCGTACCCTTAAAATGACGCACCGAATAAAGAGTTTCGTAATTCAAAGTAATTCATAAAATTTAATTCAAAAAAAACAATAAAACAAAGGAGGTGGGACATAAAATTCCCACCTCCACCATACAGCGTCTTATTATCCGGTCATCTTGACTTGAGTAGAATACCTCCAATAGTTTTGCATACAGGACAACGTTTTATGTGATACCTTATGCCAAATAAATGACGCGCTTTAATATATCTTTTTCCGTATTCCAAAATCCCAAAAAATGATGATGCTTGTTCACAGGTTACGGGTTTCCTTTTTTTCCAAGATCTTTTCCACGGAACCGCCCCTCCAGCCTCAATCAATTTTTCTGCCTTTTTTCCGTAATTCAACTTTTACTCCTTTCATTTTTGATTTTTTGCGATGGAATAACTAAAACATATCCTTTGAGAAACTAACACACTTCTTAATTTTTAGCAATATCGGCGAGTTTTATATCCAGAAGGTCTGAAATAAGTTTTGTCAATTTGGGATGAGGCTGCCCGTTAATTTCAATCCAACGCTCTCCATCAACCATAGATGGAACATAAATGTAAACTCCTATGGTTTTAAATCCTCCTTCTTTTAAAATCTTTCCATGTTCATCCATATAATCCGCGCAACCGCCGTTAAATTCATTGACCTTCTCATCCTTTATGGAAGTGTCTCTTTTGGAAAATTTATTTTCAGTAATCACATATATCAAATCTTTCTCTTCTTCATTTTCGTTTATTTTCGGGTTTCCGCTGAATTTAATTTTTGACCTAACCATCGCCGCCAATTCTTTCTTATTCATCGCGTCGCCTTTTACTTGGATAAGCATATTGATTTTGCTTTCTTTGTCTATCGCTATCATATCTATTGACCTTTTCACGTCATCTTTAGGAGTGCTGTAAGTGAAATCCATTCTGTTTTTCTTTTTGCCGTCTTTATTTTTATTATATTTACTATCCAGAATATTCTTTAACGCTATCGGAGCCAATATCCCGTGTTTTAAAGTTTCCCCTCTGACTATAGTCTTATTATGTTCCACTTTGAAAAGCTCGTCATACAAATCCCAATAATCTTCAAGCAAATTAAAATCATCTTCATTGTTCTCTATAAAATAAGCCACTTCCTGCTGAAATTTCACATCCTCAATTTTTACGCTCTCAGCCTTTTTCCCATTTTCTTGAGCTTTTTTGTCTCTCAAAATAAGTTCCTCCGTTCCGAATAAAATGTCGGCGAGATGAATTCTGTTCTGGTCCGTCAATTTTCTTAAAAACTCTTCTTTCCGAGACGAGATTTTCACGTGGTAATCTTCATCACCGTCTCCCCTCTCCTCGCGCAGAGAAGAAATTTCCTCTTCAATCTTGCGGAGAAGATTGGGGTAGGAAACTGAATCCAGATTTTCAATCGGTTCGTCTTCCAAAAGGATTCCGTGCTCTTGATTTTTATCAATATTAAAAGTTGTTTTTTCAGGTGATTCCATGACTTACATTATAACATTACAGCTCATAAACCACATCTTTTCTTTCCACGACGATTCTCCAGCCTTTCTTTTTGCCGTGAAGATAAAGCTTTGAATTGGGGTTGAAACATATCGGCTTCGCGACCATCTCTAGGAAAGAAATATCGCCCTCCGTGTCGCCCACTCCGACTGAATTATTCAAGGTCAAATTTTCCTTTTCCACCGCTCTCTTCACTATGTTGGATTTATCGCTAATCAAGTCTTCATTCACAACCTTGCCGGTGAATTTTTCCGAAGAATCAAGCTCATAAAATCTGCCGTAGACTTTATCAAAACCTAGTCTTTCGCAAAAGCCGTCCAGTATTCCCTTGGGTGACTGCGAAATGGCCAATAGAAAATATCTCTTTTTCTTTAAGATGGAAATGAGGTCTCTGGTATAGCGGTATGTTCTGTTTTTATATCTTTCAGTCACAATCTTCGCGGCTCGCTCAAAATCTCTGAAAGAAACTCCTTTAATATTTTTCATAAAAACTTTCACCACCGCGTTTATGTAGGATTCGTAATCGCCCTTGCGGTCAAGCCATTCGTTTTCTTCTTTCTCGTATTCTTTGCGCGCCGAAAAATCAAAAAGTTTGTTTTCAATCATCACCTCCACAACCTCAATCAAAAGGCTTGAGCGAAAAATGGTCCCGTCAATGTCAAATATGGCGACTTTTCTCTTTTTCATAAGACGAATGGTAGCATAGATAAATCAATTTTCCGACCAAGTTATGAATTGTGCACCCTGCAGGAATCGAACCTGCGGCCTTGCGAATGTGAATCGCACGCTCTAACCATCTGAGCTAAGGGTGCGTTTGCGAAAAATCATATTCATAATTTTGATGCAGTATTCTTGAATTAGTCTGAGCGCATTTCGTCCCGATG
>JBBUED010000003.1:0-7998 GCA_038078215.1 Patescibacteria group bacterium
CTTGGACTTTTTTATCTTTGACCAGTTGAAGCGTGTCCATATCGCCGGAAGCTATTATTATGTCGGTATTTTTATCATCCTTTAGTTTCTCCACCAATGTGCCGATAATATCATCCGCCTCAAACCCTTCTTTGTCGTAAATCGGAATGGCAAAAGCTTCAAAAATATCTCTGGAGCGTTTTAATTGAGAAATAAGTTCCGGTTCAGCTTTGACTCTGCCGGCTTTGTATTCTTTGTAAGCTTCGTGTCTATGAGTGGGCTTCGGCAAATCGTAGCAAGCGATAAGATAGTCCGGCTTCAAATCTTTAACAATTTTCAAAAGCATCGCAGAAAGACCGTAAAGCGCGCCGGTCGGTTCGCCCTTACTTGAAACAAAATCCGCCGGCAACGCGTGATAAGCGCGATGAATGATAGCGTGCGCGTCCAACAATACCAGCTTTTTCTTTGATTCTTTCGCGGATTTTTCCATATTTTAATTTTAGCATAAAAACAAAAAGGCAAACGGATTTGATTCGCATTTGCCTTTTATATTCAATCAGTAAAACCGCTAAACTTTGTAAATCGTTGAGCTTGGACGACTCTCAACCAACAATACTTACTTCTGAATTGCCAACCTTGAGTTTAAAATTTTCTGTCGGTTTTTCATCAACCCATTTCCCTTCAAGACCAACCCATTTTATTTTTTCCCCTTCCTCCGTAACGCCAAAACTTTTATGGGTAAGTTCTTTGCCGCAAACGCAAATCTACCTTCCGTCTGCTGAACGCCCTTCCATTGTTACGAGAATTCCACAGTGTTCGCATAAACCCAAACAATACATAAGCAACATACAATCTCCTTTCTGTAAAATATTAATGCCGGAAATTATCCTTCACGGCTATTTTTGTAATGCTCTTTTGTCATTGCTTTAAACTTCTCCGACGCTTTGCCCAGCTTTATTCTATCCCCCGCGCTGAATAATTGCATAAGCCGTTTCCCTCTTGAAACTAAAGTCGGCAAAATAGTGTAGTCGCTTTCTAGCGTTTTCCACTCAACCAACCCGAATTTGGTAATTCTACTAACGGCGATTTCTACTGCTTCGCAATATGGATAAGTTGCGCTTGCGTTAAAGATAAAATCTTGAAAAAGAAGATAGAAGTCAGAGTCTTGCGACAACTCAAAAAATTTATTGTACAAAAACTTATTGTCTGCCGGTATTTTATTACCCTCGCCCAACAAACTTAAAATAATTATTACCACATCAGATGGTGCGGTTTGTTCATTGCCCATCGCCAACCCTCCTTTAAAAAAGTAATTTTATAAGAACAGTTTTATTTAAACTAGCAAATTTAAAGTTGTTTTGCAAAAACAACATCTCGCGTGGACACTTGGGAACGAAACGTCCAAGTAATAAAAAAAGGGGGTATATTTACCCCCTTTTCTGACACACCAACTTTTAACACTATCTTTTCTTTTTTGCTTGCCTTATGTGCCCGACATAAATCTCTAGTCCCTGATTAAAACTGCGAAGACTTTTAGGTAATTTTACCGCTTTTTCGTTTCGCGGAGAGACTTTGCGAAGTTCGTTAAAATTATTTGATTTTAAATATTCTCTGCTTTTTTTCATAAACTCTCTTCTTGTATTTTTCTTTACCATCTTCAATCCCCTTTCAAAAAAGTTTAGTCTTTATAGGAACAATTTTATTTAAACTAGCAAATTGAATTGCAATTTGCAACAATAATTTGGAAACTCTGTTTCCAAATTTCGAGTTTCCAAATTTCAAAAATTAAGTTTTTAAATTACCAAAGACACTTTTCCGCGATAGCAAAATTTTGTCCTTGGATTTGAGTGCTTGAATTTTCATAATTTTCAACTTGGATGTTTCGTTCCCAAGTCAGTTAAATTATTTCAATTTCTCTTATGTTATCGCCAACGAAAGTAAAAAGGATTTTTTCAATATCTTTTGGTAAAATTTCACTGACTCTTTCCGGCCATTCTATAAAGATGATGTTTTTGGAATTTTTCGCGATTTCTTCCCAGCCGAGATGAAGGAGCTCTTCGCCACTCGCCAAACGATAAGCGTCAATGTGAATAAGGTGGTCAAAATTTTTATTGTCCAGTTTGTAAATTTTCTCAATGACGAAGGTCGGGCTGGTCACATTTTCTTTCACCCCCAAACATTTAGCCACAGCTTGAGTGAAAGCCGTCTTGCCCGAACCCAAATCGCCGTAAAGACCGACGATAACGGCGCCGCTATTGTTTCTCACAAATTCTTTTTCAATAAATTCCCGCGCGATTTTCTCCGTCTCCTTCAAATTTTTGCTGATAATTTTCATCCGTCAATATTAACATAAAAAAGAGACTCGAATTCTAGATTTTTAAAAATTTAGAATTCGAGCCTCGGTAAATCATCGGTAACCAAATCCGCCAAACCCTCCGCCGTAACCACTTTTAATATAGTTCCTGATACGGCCCCCTTCCTCCCGAAATGTCCAGTTTATGGAAACGACACCCCGCCAAAAATGAACGGAGAAAACTTCTGAACCATCGCCGATTATTCGGCTATGGGTCATGTCCCAAATCTGGACATTAAGCGAAACCTGCTCCCCCACCCAGGCGGTATTGTTTTCAAAAACAAAAATTTCCCCAGGGCGGATAGGTTTGTATGTCCTCTTGTCCGCTTCACGGTTAATCTTCACGTTATCCCAATACACATCCATTAAACCGGATGTGTAGTTCGCGATAACGATTTTTGTGGAAGAAGCATTCCCTCCCAGAGGAAATGTCCCATACTTAAAGCTGTTATCGCCTGTTTGTATGGAACCGCACCCTCCGACCAGCAACCCCGCCAGCAACAGTCCAAAAATCACAAAGTTCTTCATTTTCTTCTCCTTTTCTGAAAATTTTTATGGAATTAAATTCTGTTTTTTCTAAAACAAGGTTATCATAAAATGGACAAACTGTCAAGCTGATAAAAATGTAAGGAAAAGTGCTATTATTTAATTATGGTTCAATTCAATGAAGACAAACAGAACGCGAAACTCGAAGAGTTTCGCAAGAAAGAAGAAGAGGATCTCGCAGAGCTCCTATCGGGCAGATATGGCATTCCTTATATCAACCTCGCCACGGTGCCGATTAACACTGACGCTCTCCGTCTCATACCTGAAGCTGTCGCGCGCGACAGCAAGGCGGCGGCATTTGACGCTGCCGGGAAAAAACTGAAAGTGGTGGTTCTTTCGCCGTCAAATGAAAAGACCGCCTTGCTTCTCAAAAAACTTAGAGAAGATGGTTATGAAGTTATGCCTTACGCCGGATCAACCGCCAGCCTTGAAAAAACGTTATCCAGATACAAAGAACTTTCTTACAGTACGGAAAACAAAACAATGTCTTTGGAAATTTCCAACGAACAGCTGGAGAATTTTCTTAGAAAAGTCGCGAATCTGGATGATGTTAAAAAAATGTCAGAAGAACTCTTACTTGATAAAAAAACCTACAACACCTCAAAAATTCTGGAAGTTATTCTAGCTGGAGCGCTCGCCGTAGAAGCTTCCGATATACACATAGAGCCGGAAGAAAGTTATGTGAGGCTTAGATACAGATTGGACGGTGTGCTGACGGATATTTTAAATTTCAACGAGCTCACTTTCAGTCTAATTCTTTCCAGAATAAAGCTGATTTCGGGACTGAAATTAAACATAAAAAACGAAGCGCAAGACGGGAGGTTCACGATAAAAGCAGGAGGAGACGAAATAGAAATAAGGACATCGGTGCTTCCCGGCGCCTACAACGAATCAATTGTTTTGAGAATCCTGAACCCGAAGACGATTTCCGTTCCGATGGAAGAATTGGGTATTGAAAAGAAACTCTTAAATATATTGAACCATGAAATTAAAAAACCGAACGGAATGATCTTGACCACTGGACCAACAGGCTCGGGAAAAACTACCACACTTTACGCTTTTTTGAAAAAGATACATTCACCCGACATTAAAATAATCACGATTGAAGACCCGATTGAATACCATCTGCCCGGCATTGTTCAGACGCAGGTCAACTCTGAAAAAAAGTACACATTTTTAAGCGGCTTAAGATCGGCTTTGCGCCAGGATCCTGATGTCCTAATGATAGGAGAAATCCGCGACGAAGAGACCGCCGAAATTGCAATAAATTCCGCGCTTACCGGCCACCTTGTATTTTCTACCCTTCACACCAACACCGCCGCCGGTTCTTTCCCGCGCCTTATGGACTTAAATGTAAATCCGAAGGTTATAACTTCCGCCATAAATATTTCTATCGCCCAGCGCCTGCTCCGGAAACTTTGCCCCCACTGCAAAAAAGAAATTCCGATTGAAGGCGAACAAAAAAAACTGGTAGAAACCATTACCCAATCCATTCAGGACAAAAATTATTTGGAAAATCTGCAAATGAGCTCTGTCTGGCAAGCGAGCGGGTGCGACAAGTGCAACGGAACGGGCTATAAAGGCAGAATTGGCATCTTTGAAGCCATTTTAATAGACGAGTCGGTTGAAAATGTGATTCAGGAAAATCCCAGCGAAAGAGAAATTAAAAAGGCTACCGCCAATCAAGGCCTGCTTGATATGAAACAGGACGGAATAATCAAAGTCCTTAAAGGCATCACTTCAATTAGCGAAATGAGAAGAGTTATTGACCTTGAAGAATAAGTTTAGAAAATTAGAGAACAAAAAAAGCAATGGGTAAATTGCTTTTATGATAAGGGGAGGCTAGTATGAGTGCAGAGATGATTGAATAAAAAATCTGGCGACAGAAACAGGCTTCGAGAACATAAATCTCTAAGCAATACTTTGAACAATTGTCCAAAGTTAAACAGTCCCCAAAGGATAATGCCCGCAATACGCGCGAAGCGTAAACCGGCGCGTCCTCAAAGGAAAGTCAGTAAACCTTGTAAAGCTTAATTGCTTAGAGATTTATATTCTGGAAACTTTCTGACTGAAAAATATGTCAAAAATTCAAAAAACTGATTTTTCTATTTCTAAAAACAAAAAGCCTTAACTTCAGGCTTGTTTTAATAATCTAGCACGAAAAACTTTTTATGTCAAGTAAAATGAACAATTTGAATTCTAATCTTGAAAATAACGAGGAAATAAGCCGTAAATCTCCTGACTTTCAGTTTTTAGACCATACTCTCCGCCCTTCGAAGTGGGACGATTATATCGGGCAAAAAAACATAAAAGAGAATCTAAAAATTTTACTGACTGCGGCGAGGCAAAGGGGTCATCCTCCGGAACATATTCTGTTTTACGGACCTCCAGGACTCGGAAAGACGACGTTGGCTCATTTGATTGCTAAAGAAATCAACACCCAGATCAAAGCGACCTCTGGACCAGCCATAGAAAAAGTCGGCGATCTCGCTTCCGTCCTAACAAATCTTTCCCCGGGCGACATTTTATTCATTGACGAAATTCACCGCCTTAATAAAACTATAGAGGAGGTGCTTTATCCTGCCATGGAGTCCGGCTCGCTTGATATCATCATCGGCAAGGGTCCGTCGGCGAGGACTTTGCAACTGGAACTCCCTCCGTTCACCCTCATCGCCGCCACTACTCGCATCGCTATGCTCTCCTCCCCTCTCCGCTCCCGCTTTTCCGGCGGAACATTCCGGCTTGAATTTTATTCGGGAGAAGAAATAGAAGAAATTATCAAGCGGTCGGCAAAAATTCTGGGAATTGATATCGGCACATCCGCCTCGACAGAAATCGCCAAGAGAAGCCGGTTCACGCCGAGGACGGCGAACTATTTTCTCAAGAGATGCCGTGATTTCGCCCAGGTAAGTGGCGGGCAAATAACCGAAAAAACCGTCACCGAAACCTTGGATCTTCTTGGAATAGACGAGATTGGACTCTCCTCCTCCGACAGAAACCTACTCGGAACGCTGATTGAAAAATTCGGCGGCGGTCCGGTCGGTCTTAACACTTTAGGCGCCGCCCTCTCCGAAGAGCAAGCCACCATTGAAGAAGTCCACGAGCCGTATCTGATTCAACTCGGCTTCATTGAACGCACCCCCCGTGGCCGCACAGCCACAGGCAAAGCCTACGACCACCTAAAAAAGAAAAAACCGCAGGATAGGTTATTATAAATATAAATTCTTTTTATTCTATAGACACAGGGTGTCTATATGTCTACTTGATAAAAAACTGCAGACACAAACAACAAAAGGCAGACACAAAATAGCCCTCTGTCGCCATTTATATATCTGCCTCCTTTCTTTCCGCCAGTTTGCGGAAAATCAAATGGAATCTTTTTTGAAGTAATTGAAGAACTCAATGTTGAAGAGGGATCCATATTCCCCTTCACGATGCGGCAAAGGACTGGTATTACGTCCGGACGTTGGAGAGTCGTCCACCGCTTCTGTTGACAAGCCGTCTTTCTTCATTCGGCTCCGAGTGAAGAAAGATAATTTATGTCATCTTCCTCCTGTTGCCTCATTATTTCGTCAAGCACCTTTTCAACGACTTCTTTGGGTCCCAACCAACCAAGACAATCCCAATTATGAAGCTCTAGCTTTCTAAGCTCAATGACGAAAGGATTGTCCTCCCCAAGGTTAACACTGATTGAATCAATTGCTGCATCAACTTCATTTTTTTTTGACATACAATCACCCCCTTTCAGAAAGTTTCCTCCAAGACTTATCTCTCAACCATTTCCGCCGCGCTCTCTCGCGAACGGAATAGTTTCAAGGGCTTGAAGTAGAAAAAACGAAACGGAATTTTAAAAGCAGTTTCCGCTTCTGCTGTGCAATTAATCATTTTTTAGTTTTAGGCTACTTGTTTCGCCTCCGAAATAACGAACTGCCGCCTCGTCGTATTCTTTCTTGCCATCAACAAGGTTTTTTTCATGGCTCTGGATTAAAATATCCAGATCTTTACCTTGCTCGGCCACCAACTCCTCAGCGACCTTTTTGATGTCGTCAAGTGCTGGTTTTAGTTCGGACAGAAATGCGGCGCTTGCCGTTATCCCCCTTGCCTGCTTCAAAACCTGCTCAATGGCTACAGCGTCGCATTCCTCGGTGCCATCCTTAATAATCCTCTCTTATCGCTATCAGCCCCTCCTTCCCTTCAAAAAATCTGACTTTCGGCTTTTCTTCGGCGATGCTGTAAAGCGTTTCTAATTCCGGCAGATATTTTTTGAATTCTTCTTCTTTTCTTTTCAAACCTTCTTCTTGTTCTTCCAAAAGTTTCAATAATCGCTTCGGGTCTTCAGTTTGGAAATAAGTCTTTTTGCCTTTTTCCACCGAGCTCATCAGTCCTTTCTTCATCAGCTTTTCTATAATCACATAAGTCGTCGCCCTGTTTATATCCGCCTTTTTAGCAATATCCTGCACCGCGCTTGAGCCCAGCTCAAGCGAAGCCAAGAAAACTTTAGCCTCTTTCTCCGCCAATCCAAGCTCTTTTAATTTAAATTCCAATGTTTTAGTGTCAGTGTTCATAAGTTATCTGTAAGCATTACCACGCAGATCTATAACCTCAATAAAAACAGATTGATTATCAAAATCAAACTCGGCGATTATCCTTATTTTACCCATCCTTATTCTAAAAAAACCAAACCACTCTCCGCGCAGTTTTTTAATATCAATGTTGACATTTTCTCCCCTGAATTTTTTAACAGCCTTGCTTATTATGATAAAGATTTCTTCTTTTGCAACATTCCTTGTTTTTAAAAATTTTTCTGCCTGTTTGGAAAAATTCAGATTAAATATCATACTTTTATCTTATATGTTTTAACCGCCGATTTTTCCGGTTTGTCGTATTCTTTTTCAATATCCTTCTGCTCTTTTTGGGAAACAAAAGGAATAACGATGAATTTTCTTTTGTTTTTCACATAATGCTCAAAAGCGACCCTAAAAAGCTCGCTGTTTGTTTTTTCTTCTAGATCTGCCGTTTTCTCAAACTCTTTCGCGATTTTCGGCGGCAAAGATATTGATATTATTTTTGTTGTCCTGTTCATAATTAACATTGTATTACTTAGTATTACTTTGTCAAGG
>JBBUED010000003.1:8098-42011 GCA_038078215.1 Patescibacteria group bacterium
TTTTGTTGTCCTGTTCATAATTAACATTGTATTACTTAGTATTACTTTGTCAAGGCACGCTGAATTATGCTCGCACCCTTAAGACAAAACTGGGTTTAAAAAAATTTTACTTTTTTGATTTTTAGTTTTAATATTGCTTTATGTCCGGACACAATAAGTGGTCAAAAATTAAAAACAGGAAGGCGGTGACGGACGCAAGGAAAAGCAAAATTTTCACGAAAATGGTGCGACTTTTGAGGGTTGAGGCGAAAAAAGCGAAAGGAAATGTTGATTCGCCGGGCTTGAGAACCGCGATTGAAAAGGCGAAATCCGTGAATGTGCCGAATGAAAATATTGAGCGAGCGGTTAAGAAAGCGACGGACGCTTCGTCTGGAGAAATGGAAGCGGTGATTTACGAGGCTTATGGTCCGGGAGGTGTGGCTGTGATAATAGAAGGATTAACCGACAATAGAAACAAAGCGGCGGCGGAAGTGAAATATATTTTATCAAGGCACGGCTCGGCGCTCGCGGCGATAGGAAGCGCGTCGTGGGCATTTGAAAAAACAAGAGAGGGTTGGGTGCCGAAAACAACCACGCCGATATCCGAAGAAGATTTTGGAAAACTGGAAGCGCTCGCGGAAGAACTTGAAGATAATGACGAGGTGCAGGAGGTGTTTACTAATGCCGAATAAAGATATAGGAAGTAGCTGTTTAGCTTCTTAGCTTTTTAGAAAGGAGAAAAAACATTAAATACAGCTTTTCTATTTTCATAATCTTCCTAAAAAGCTAAGAAGCTACAAGCTAAAAAGCTGTTAAAAAATATGAGAATAATAGCCATAGACCCGGGATATGAAAGAGTCGGCGTTGCCGTGTTGGAAAAGAAAGATGGCAAGCGGGAGGAGGTTTTGTATTCAGATTGCTTAAGAACTTCCCCGAAAATGCGGCACAGCGACAGAGTGGCTTCTATCGGCGGTGAAGTCAAAAAAATCATTGACACCTACAAGCCGGAAAAAATGGCGATAGAAAGCCTGTTCTTTTCAACCAATCAAAAAACAGCGATGCTGGTCTCCGAAGCGAGGGGCGCCATAATTTATGAGGGCTCAAAAAATGGTCTGAAAATAGAAGAATTTACTCCTTTGCAAGTAAAAATAGCCGTTACTGGATACGGCAGAAGCGAGAAAAAGCAGGTTATTTCCATGGTGGAAAAGCTGGTTTCCATAAATAAAAAAATTAAACGCGACGACGAATACGACGCCATCGCCGTCGGCCTAACCTGTTTCGCCTGCCAAAATTCAAAACATTAATTAGTTATCAAGTTCATAAAGTTTGTAAAGTTCATAAAGCTAGGACGAGAAGACGATCCTGATTCCACCAATTCTTTTTTGACTTTATGGACTTGATAACTTTATAAACTTTAGACTATTCATAGTTATCCACAGGCGGTATTGATTTCATTTGCAATAAAAAATAGAACTTGATAAATATTATAGGCAAACCTCAAGCCCAAGCCGTTAAAAGGTGAGGGGGGAATTTAAAAAAATAATTTAATAAAAATTAATTTAATATCATAATTTTTTATGGATGACATTGATCCAAAAGAAGAAGACGGCGAAGAAATGTCTGAAAATATTGATGAGCTGATTTTGTCAGAAATGGATGATGCGGAAGACGCGGACGAAGAAGGTTTCGGCAGTGGAGCTTTTTCCTCATATTAATTCTGAAATATTTTTTCACGCAATAAAAACTCCCGAATCGGAAGTTTTTTGTTATTTATTCCTCAACCACAATCTTCAAGAACCTTCTTTTGCCAACTTTAATTGGCATATTGCCATCAACGGAAAAATCAAAAGAGCCAATCTTATCACCGGTTTCCGCGTTGCTTACGGCGCCTTCGGAAACCAACCTTCTCCATTCCGCGTTGGATTTTACGACTTTATTATCAAGAAGAATTTTGCCCAAATTAGTTCCCTTAGGAACGGCTATTTCTTCCAAGCCTTCCGGAATTCCGCCTTTTTGAAAAGTCCCAATGAAATTTCGCTCCGCTTGTTCGGCTTTGTCTTCGCCATGATAAATCACGACAATTTCTCGCGCCAGCCTCATCTTAATGTCTTTCGGATTTGTCTTGTCTTTCTTGAGGTCATTTTCTATTTTCTTTATTTCTTCCTGCGGAGCGTAAGTGCAAAGATTGAAATAATTCACAATAGATGTGTCCGGCAAAGACATTATTTTTCCGTACATATCGTTCGGCGCGTCCGTGATGGCGATGTAATTATCCAGACTCTTGCTCATCTTTTCTTTTCCATCCGTCCCCTCCAAAAGTTTCAAGGACATAACCGCCTGCTGTTCTTTTTTGTTGAGCTTCATAATGTCTCTGCCTATGAGCATATTGAAGGTCTGGTCGGTGCCGCCGATTTCCAAATCACAGTTTCCATAAATTTCAGAAAGTACGAAAGAATCTATGCCTTGAAGAACAGGGTAGAGCATTTCGTGCATAAATAATTCTTTTCCGCTCTTTATCCTTTCTTGAAACATATCCCTTTCAATTAATCGTGAGTGGGTTATGTGTTTAAGCGTCCACAAAAGGCTTTTAAGAGTGATGACCGATATCGCGCCTCTGAAACCGGTGATTGTCGGCTGCATCCTTGTTTTTTCAAAAACTACGGCTTTACCGACAAAAGAGTTTGCGTCAAAATCTATGTCCGTTTTCTTCCCTTCTTTCTCAATAGACATTTTTACCTTGTCTCCTTTCGGAAGCTCAATGTCAGTTATCGCCGTAAACCAGTCTGAATTTCTTATCCAAGAAAAAGAATTTTTATCAGTCAATAAAATTTTACCGACTTGATCCAGATATGTTTTCATATTAGCCTCAACTTCTTTCTGTTCTATTTCCGGTCTGATTTTGCTTCTTCCTGTCGGGTCGCCTATTTGCGCGGTGTAATCGCCAACGAGGAAAACGACCTTGCATCCAAGGTCTTGGAATTTTCTAAGCTTACGAAAAATAACGGCGTGCCCAAGGTGAATGTCCGGCCTTGTCGGGTCAACACCGAATTTGATTATAATATCTTCTTCGTATTCCCCTTTCGCCTTTCTTAAGATTTTTTCCTTGAATTTGCCTTCTGGGTCAATAAACTCCTCCACCCCGCGGGAAAACAATTCGTCAATTTCGCTGTTTTTTATGTCTGAACTCATTTGAACAATTTAGCACAAATGAATGAGTTTATAAAGTTATCAAGTTTATAACTTCGTAACTGGTGTGTGTGGCGCGCATTATCACTCATTTACTTTTCCGCTTTTTGCATTATGCTATGATGTTTAAGAACGCAATGCGTAAAAAGAGGCATTTAAAATTTTGGAGAAAGTTTATTAAAAATGCGGTAATAATAGCAACCGCCTTGTTTTTGTTCGCTGTGAGCGCCCTTGTCTACTGGGTGTCCACATTTCAAATCCCCGACCTCGGCTCGTTTGAGAAAAGGAAGGTCATACAGTCAACAAAAATTTACGACAGAACCGGCAAAATACTTCTTTACGACCTGCATCAGGACATAAAAAGAACAGTCGTTCCCATTGAAGAAATTTCCAGGAACATCAAAAATGCGACGGTGGCGATTGAGGATGAGGAATTTTATCAACATAAAGGAATAAAGATTACTTCCATAATAAGAGCGGTCTTGGCCAACCTCACCAAAGGAAGCTACAGCCAAGGGGGATCCACAATCACCCAACAAGTGGTGAAAAACTCGCTTCTGAACTCTGAAAAGAAAATTTCCAGAAAGTTAAAAGAATGGTTCCTTGCCTTAAAATTGGAAAAAATGATGAGCAAAGATGAAATTCTCGGAATTTATCTGAATGAAGCGCCTTACGGAGGTTATATATACGGCATAGAAGAGGCTAGCCAGGCTTACTTCGGCAAAAATGCTTCGGACTTAACGATCGCCGAATCAGCGCATTTGGCGGCGCTCCCGAACGCGCCGACTTATTATTCTCCTTATGGTCCGAACGCGAAAAAACTGATAGACAGGAAAAATTTGGTTTTAAAAAAAATGCTTGACAAAAACTTCATCTCAAAAGATGAATATGATTTGGCAATGAAAGATGTCGTTTCTTTTTATCCGCAAGATAGATTAGGCATTAAAGCTCCTCACTTTGTCGCCTATACAATAAAATATCTGGAAAATAAATATGGCAAAAAAACGGTTGAAGAAGGCGGTTTGAAAGTGACAACAACGTTGGATTACGGCCTGCAGCAGAAAGCCGAAGAAATCGTTAAAAAATTCTCACTGGAGAACAAACAGAAATTCAATGCTGGGAACGCGGCGCTTGCGGCCATTGACCCGAAAACCGGACAGATATTGGTTATGGTCGGATCAAGGGATTATTTTGACAAAGAGATTGACGGAAACTTCAATGTCACCACCGCGCACAGACAGCCGGGGTCAGCTTTCAAACCTTTTGTCTACGCGGCCTCTTTTAATAAAGGATTCACGCCGGAGACGGTATTGTTTGATTTGCCTACGGAATTTCAAGCGGGTTGCGACCCTAAAGGAACGCCCACAACAACACCGGTAGCCGAAACAAAAGATTGTTATATGCCGCAAAATTACGATAATCTTTTTGTCGGACCTATAACACTAAGAAACGCTTTGGCGCAATCAAGAAACGTTCCGTCCGTCAAACTGCTCTATCTTACCGGAATAAAAGATTCTTTGCGGTTGGCGAAAGATATGGGGATAGAAGATTTGGGCGGCGCCAACCAATACGGATTGTCGCTTGTTTTGGGGGGCGGGGAGGTCTCTCTGCTTGATATAACGAATGCGTACGGAGTATTCGCAAACAACGGGGTAAGAAACCCTAAAACGGGCATTATTGAAGTAAATGACAAAGACGGTAAAATTCTTGAAAAATTTGAGCTTAAAAATACCGAGGCGATGCCGGAAGAAACGGCTTTAAAAATTTCCGACATCTTATCTGACAATGCGGCTAGAACGCCTCTCTACGGAAACAGGTCGCTTTTGTATTTTGAAAACAGAGATGTGGCGGTAAAAACGGGAACGACGAATGATTATAGGGATGCTTGGACGGTCGGCTACTCGCCTAATATCGCGGTGGGAGCGTGGGTCGGTAACAACGACAACAGTCCTATGGAAAAAAAGGTTGCCGGACTTATCGTAACGCCGATGTGGCGCGCTTTTATGGATGAGGTGTTGGCGACGTTGCCGAAAGAAAAATTTAAAAGGCCGGCGCAAACAGTCGCGAGTGATTTAAAACCTGTATTTAGGGGAATATGGAAAGGCGGTGAATCCTATTTTACGGACAAAATATCGGGGAAACTGGCGACAAACGAAACGCCGAAAGAAATGCTTAAGGAAAACACGATAACCAACACTCATTCCATTTTATACTGGGTTGATAAAACAGACATACTGAACAAAAACAAACCTTTAAATCCGGAAAGCGACCCCCAGTTTATAAACTGGGAATATCCGATACAGGAATGGCTTAAAGGTCAAAATTTACCGAAAGATACCGCCAAGCCGGCGGAGTTTGACGATGTCCACACTGGGAAAAACAAGCCTAAAATAAAAATTATAGAACCGTCTCCAGACAAAGAATACGGCAAGGACGAAAGAGTTATTGTTAAAATAACAAGTTCTGGGAATTATCCTTTATTAAAAACCGAATATATTATAAATGGAGAATATATAGGATCATCAACCAAATCTCCGTTTGAATTCGTCTTGACGCCGGATGACATTAAAAATATCAAAAAAAACAATGAGCTCCGGGTCGTCGGTTACGATACCGTATTAAACAAAAATGAAGACACGGTTAATTTTAAAATTAAAATATAAAACTTTTTATAGCCTTAAAAAATACCCTTAACGGCAATATTTTTTGCGTTCAGTTCTTTTATAATACCGACTTTGTTTATAAACACCTCATTTCTAACAACAGGATTGACTTTTAAATAAATTACTCCGTTTTTTATTTCCACATCCTTTTTGTTGATATTAATTTTTAAAATATTACCAACAGAATCAGTGATGATATTTTTCAAAACGGAGTTTTTTGACTCAATATTTTTAAATTTATCCAGATATATTGATATGTTGAACATGAGGCTATTTATTCATCGGCATAACTATATAAGTAAAAGACTTGTCTGAAACGCCGCGGATTGTCATTGGTTTGGAAATACCATTAAAAGACAAAGAAATGCTGTCAGAATCAATAGACTGCAAGCAGTCTATGATGTATTTATAATTAAAATTAACGCTTATGTCTTCGCCGGACAAACTGGCGGGAACAGTGTTGATATTTTCGCCGATATTGGAATTTTTGGTTGTAATCTCAAAAACTTTTTTTGAGGGGAATACTTTAACGTTAACTTGATTGAATTTATCCGAAAAAATATTTGATATTTTTAATACGGACAACAAATCTTGCTTTAAAACAATCGCTTCTGTTTTGGTTTCGTTTGGAATAATTTGTTTATAATCGGGGAAAACTCCGTCAATCAATCTGGATACGATGTAATTTTCATTATTAGAAAAAGAAATTTGGTTTTTAGACAAACACACATCAACATCGCCGTTAATTTCTTCAAAAATCCTTGTTATTTCGGGTATGTTTTTAAGCGGTATTAGAATATTAAAAGAATTATTATCTTTTTCTATTTTTATCCTTTTTTCAGCCAAACGAAAAGAGTCGGTCGCGACAAAAATCAAATCATTGTCAATTGTGTAAACATAAACACTTGATAATTCAGGTTTAACACTGGAAAGCGACGAACTAAACCAAACAGCTTTGAAACCTTTGATTAGTTTTTTTGAATCCAAACCAAAAGATATTCCATCGGAAACCTTTGGTATAGTCGGAAAATCATCAAATGGATGTGATTTTATCAAAGTCTTGCTATGTTCTGTTCTTATTTGAAGGTTACCGTCAATACTCTCAAGAACAACATTTTTGTCACTTTGAATGTTTGAAATTAAATTATTAATAACAGAACCCGGAACAGCCACAATTCCTTCTTTTATTGTTTTTATAGGTATGGTTGATTCTATCCCAAGATCAGTGTTGGTAGCCTTCACTTTTAAAGTGTTGTTTTTAACCTCCAATAACAAACAAGATAGTATAGGAAGAGTTAAATTTTTACCGGTAACTTTTTCTGTTCTGGAAATTATTTGTTGTAACTTATCTTTGGTACACTCTGCTTTCATATAATTGTATTTTAATATATATAAATATTATTACTACTATTAACTATGTTGATATGTGTATAAAGTAAAAAACCTTTTATAAATAAGGTTTTTTATCATTAATTTTTTATTTAAATTGTGTATAAAAAATAATAATTTTTATTATTTTTTTAAACTCCTCTTTTGTTTTTATTTTATACACATATAATAAACAGTTAATAATGTCGTTTTCAATATAATATAAACATATTTTTTATCACAACATTCCTCTTATTTGATTTATTTCTTTATTTAAAATTAAATCAGTTTTAATATCATTTTTTATTTTTTCATATGAATGAATAACCGTCGTGTGGTCTCTCCCTCCCAGTTTCTCGCCTATTGATGGGTATGATATGTTAAAATCTTCCCTTAAAATATACATAATTATCTGTCTTGGTTTAACAACTTCTTTTTTTCTTGTTTTTTTATACACAATATCATCTTCTAAATTATAAAAATCAGAAATAATTTTAATCACTTCTTTTACAGAAATTAATTTTTTAGGCTTAATATTGTTTTTTATGAGGTTTTTAATCTCATTAAGGTTCATTTCTTTGTTTTTAAGTTGGGTTTGACAAAGTATTGAGTTTAAAACACCCTCAAGTTCTCTAATATTTCCCTCAATTGAGGAGGCCAAATACTCTATTGTTTCCATAGGCAACGTCAGGTTTGAGTTTAAGGACTTTTTCTTTAATATTTGAATTCTTGATTCTATGTCTGGTGCCGGAATTTCAACAATCATACCGGCGTTAAATCTTGATTTTACGCGCTCTTCCAGTCCTTGTATGAAATTCGGATGCTTATCTGATGAAAACACCAGTTGTTTATTGTTGTCTTGCAGGGCGTTAAAAAGATGGAAAAATTCCTCTTGTATTTTTTGTTTGCTGGCAAAAAATTGTATATCATCAATTATTAAAAGGTCGTATTTTCTATACTGTTCCTTGAAAAGATTAACCTTTCCGTTGTTTAAAGAGTTTATGTATTCTTGCGCGAATTTATCGGATGTTAGATAAAAAACCTTCTTTTCCTTGTTGTTTGTTTTCGCGTAATTCCCTATCGCTTGTATTAGGTGTGTTTTCCCGTGCCCTGTGTTTCCGTATATAAACAACGGATTATAAACAGCAGTTTTTTTGATTATCGCTTGGGACGCGGCGTGAGCGAGATCGTTAAACGGACCAACGATAAAAGAATCAAATGTGTAGCGGGGGTTCAAATTATCTTCTTTGTTGATGTAAAAATCTTGAAGCGGCAATTCATTTATTGTTTGGGCGACGACAGGGCGACCGCCGGCCTCCCCTCTTTTTATCGGTGTCTCCTTTGATACTAAATACTCAACACCTCTTACGTAATCGGCAAAACCTCTCAAACTTTTTAAAATCTGTTTGTGGTATTTATTATTCAACCAATCTTTCACAAAAACACTGGGAACGCTCAAATAAACAACCCCATCTTCTTGTTTTACGACAAGCGTGTCTTTGAACCACATGCTGAAATTAGCCTTAGAGATGTTAAGTTCAATCTCAACCAAGACGTTGTCCCAAAGTTTTTTGTTTTCTACCATATATAAAGTTTATGATAGTCCAAGTATATACCTTAATTATAATTATAAAACTTGCTAAATAAGTGTCATTGTGTTTATAATTTGTTTATAACTTGTGGATTATTAAATTATTTTAAATTTTTAATTATATTTATCATATAAAACATTATGTCTTTCACTTACAATCCTAAAAAAGGAAAAAGATTAAAAACTCACGGCTTTTTGGTCAGACAAAAAACAAAAGGAGGAAAAAATACAATAAAAAGAAGAAGGCAGAAAGGCAGAAGAAAAATAACTGTCTAATTCGCCAGTTTCTTATGTTGAAAAAGAAAAATAAGGTTAACACGGCTCTGTTTAAGGTTGTTATCAAGAAAGGGTCTAGTTATTTTAGCCAAAACATTTCTCTAAAAATCATCAAAATGGCGGATACGGAGCATAAATTTGGGGTCTCTGTTTCAAAAAAAGAGCTAAAAACGGCGGTAAAAAGAAACTTGTTGAAAAGAAGGGTGTTGTCAATCCTGCAAAAAATTGAGCCGAAAATCAGCGCCGGCTTTGGTTGCGTCTTTTTTTTAAAAAAGGGAGCGCTGGATATTCCCTATCAAGCGCTTCTAGACGAAATTCTTTTTTTGTTAAAAAAAGCAAATTTGATTAGATTATAGTTTATAGTGGTTAGCGGTTAGACAAAAAGACAGTAATAATTATTTAATTCCTAATTGATCTAATTTCTAATCAAATCCCAATTTCTAAACCTAAAACCTATAAATTAAAACCTAACCCGCCGATTTTGGCTTGGTGACAAATTTATGTATAATATAATTTTAAAAAATGTCATATTTATTTAATTTATTTTTCTATGAACCTCTGTATAACGGGTTAATTTTCTTGATAGGCGTTCTCCCTTGGGCTGACATTGGTATTGTGGTTGTTCTTTTTACCTGCATAGTGAAGCTAATACTCTTTCCTCTTTCCAAGAAGTCCGTGCTGACTCAAATCAGGATGAAGGAGATTCAACCGGAGCTGGACGCCATAAAAGAAAAGCACAAAGAAAACAAACAAGAACAAGCTTTGAAAGTGATGGCTTTATATAAGGAGAGGAAAATCAACCCTTTTTCCGGAATACTGCTCATATTTATTCAAATCCCGATAATTTTCGCTCTGTACTTCGTCTTTTTAAAAGGAGGGTTGCCGGAAATAAAAAATGATTTGCTCTATTCTTTTGTTAAAATTCCATCATCAATAGACATTTCATTTCTGGGTTTTTTGGATATAACTCAAAAAAGCTACTTAATGGCTTTTATGGCTGCCATAACTCAATTTTTTCAGGTTAAATTGGCTATACCCAAAACCAAAAAAACAAATCCGAATCAAAGTTCGTTCAAAGACGATTTGGCCAAAAGCATGAGCCTTCAGATGAAGTACATTCTTCCTGTCATAATATTTTTTATAGCAAGAGGTTTGCCGGCGGTCGTGGCTTTGTATTGGGCGACAAGCAATCTTTTTACCATTGGACAAGAGTTGTATCTAAGAAGGACGAGGAAAAATATAATAACAGAGGCAGGGGCTAGGTTATAGTGATTAGTGTGAATTGCGAAATTCCATTATTCGCGGAACACGCATAATTTTCGGCTGAAAATTTGCTCTGCTCGCGCAAGCCGCGCTTGCGCAAGTTTCCACTCATAACGGAATTTAGCAATTCAAGACAGTCGGGTTTGGCACAGAAGAATAAAACATTTCATATTCTTATTCTTTCTTTACTAGCAACGATAACCTAGTCACTAAAAATTGTTTTGTCTGTCTTGTTTCTTAAGAGAAAGACTCCAAAAAGTAAGGTCTTTTTTGTTGGTGAAAAATAAATACTCGTCATCGCCGCTCAAAAAAGGATCTATCACATCAAATTTATTACTACCCTCTTTCCCAAAATCAAAGACAAGCTCTGAAGAATTTGTTTTAATGTTAACTCGCCATACGCTGTCATTAAAAGATATTAAACCCTGATACCAGCTGTCCGGGTATTCCCCGCTCTCTATTGTTTTGGGTATCGCGCAATAGACGACGAACTCTTCAGTCTTGCTCCAGACACATTTTTCCGGCAAAGTTTTGAATGAAAGCGTCTTATTTAGACTGCTTTTCAAGTCATAATAATTCAGCCTTATTGAACCATCGAAACTTTCCGAATACAAAATATTTTTTGCCGTTCCGTCAACGAGAGAGGTCAGTCCGTTTATGCCGCTCAAAATTTTGTTTGCGCCGCCCGTTTTGCTGTTTAAGAAAAAAAGATAACCGGCGGCCGCGAAACTCGGCTTGGTGGCGAGCGTGATGGTTTCTTTGTTCGGCCACGAAACCAACCACTCCATAATTGCGGATCGGAATATCCGATTTTTATTGGAGCCGTCCGTGTTGGATATCACACCTGCCGATTCGCCGCTTGTATTTATCAAGTAAAAAATTTTATCTCCGGCGGGATTCATTGATAATTGGATTATGTCTGAAGACAGAAAGGCGCTTTTCGGATTTTTACTCACATCTTGGGTGGTCGTCGCTTTTATAATATTGGCTGAAAAACTGGAAATTCTATCCGCTCCGTCTTTCAGGTAGCGCATAACAACCGTTTGTCCGGCGGGCGACCATATCGCTTGAGGCACTTTAGGCACTGTGGCGTTGGATATTTTTGTTGACTCAAAAGAATCGCTGGTTGTTTCAACTATGTGCCCCGTTCCCCTCTCAACATAGCGAATGACAGTTGCGCTGCCGTTATTGAAAGCTATCCCCCCCGCGACAGGCTTGTCCGATATTTGTCTTAAGATTGGCATTTCCTCTTTATTTTCCACTGAACTCTGATTGTCTGTATTCGGACCGGATTCGGTTTGGGTATCCCCGCCTCCAAAATAAGAAGTTTCGGACGATGGACTCGTTGCGGTTTGCGCCGGAACCTCCTGTTTTATGTATTTGTTCCAAAAATAAAACAAACCCGAAGCCAGAAGCGCGGCGATTATTAGCAATATTATAATTTTGTTTTTCGTTGACATAATATTATATTGAAATTGGTTCTGAAGGAGGGTCTATTTCGGAGGCGTCATCTTCAGTGGTCTCATTGTCGCCACTGTCCGTATTATCACCGGCATTGTCGCCCGTCGTTTCACCACTGGAATAGTCATCGCTCTCATTTGTCTGTTCGCCGTCTTGGTTTGTGCTTGTCGTCGTCTCCACATTCAAATTAAAGTCAGTCAATTTCGGATTTATCGTATACAAAAGAATCCAAGAAACAAGCACTAACACAAGCCCCCACAGAGCGTTTTGAATTCTTTCTTTTCCTTCAGACTTGCCCTGTATGGCGTCAGTGGTTATGTATTCCACCCCGCCTATGATAATCATAAGCACGGCTAAAACTCCAGCGATTCCTATGGCTAATTTGAAAATACCGGGAATATAAGTCTGAATGTTAGTGGTTCCTTCTTCATTTGTTGTGCCGGGAAGCGGAGCGAGGGGGGTGTATTCATCCCATGAGGTTGAAGTGTTTTCTGCCAGAGCAAAACCAGCTAAGCTTCCAAAGACCACGAAGCCCAATCCGAGAGATATTATTATCGCAATTATTTTTTTGTTTTTAAATCTCATATCTGTTTAAAACGATACTGTTTTATTACCTCCGCCACCTTCAAAATTCAACAGCGCATCCGTTCTGGCCGATTGCAGTTCCTTGCTGTTGTTTTCATTTCGCAGTTCAACCGAAATTCTTGCCGAGCCCTTGGCGCCTTCGGCGTTGCGGAAAGTCACTTGTCTCTCATTTTGCTTGTCATTTATGCTTCGCCCATTCATGCTCCAATTGTATTTTATCTTTTGGCCGCCCGCATCCTCTTTGCTGAAGAAATAAGGTATTGCAACGAGAGTGATCTCGTTGTCGCTCAATTTATATTCTCCAGCTATCGCTTTATCGTAAATTATCCCATGCAAGGGACTGTTTTCATACATAATGGTTTTTGGCTCCACCGGCTCCAAAACGATGCTTCCGGAAGCTTTAATTTTCTTGTCGGACGACATTACTTCAACTTCTATTTCGGACGGGTCGGACAATATTGATTTTGAAAAACTGAATTTGTTTTTGCCGTACCCGGACACATCACCCAGGACTTTGCTGTTTTTAGTCCATTTGTACGTAAGATTGTCGGGATTGATTTTCACGCCTTCCGAATTGATTATGTTCGGCGCGGCAATGACCGTTATAAGACTTTGATAGCCGTAAAGGGCCTTGCCTTTGTAGAAAGGCGGGGTGTAGGAGTCTGCCTCCCAGAGAAGATCAACCCCTGCTGGTCTTATCACCAAAGTTTTTTCAATAGTTTTGCCTTCTTTCGTTTTAATAATCGCTTTTATAAAAGAAACGCTCCCGACGCCACCCGTCTTAAAGGAAAAAAATTTCTTGCCCAATCCTTTTTCTTTGATGGTCCCGT
This sequence comes from Patescibacteria group bacterium, assembly GCA_038078215.1. GTDB lineage: Bacteria > Patescibacteriota > Minisyncoccia > Phycocordibacterales > GWA1-40-21 > GWA1-40-21. The sequence goes on from JBBUED010000003.1 coordinate 21,301, forward strand.
CAAGCGCCCATATTATTTCCGATGAATTCAAGTCAAAAGAAAAACTTTCAAGTCTGACGGAGACATTTTCGTTGGGACTCGGGGAGGATGGGGTTGTTATTATTTCAGCCGAGTCTTTTATGTCATTCACATTCGCCGATTTTAATTGAGCGCCCGCTTTATTAAAAGTAAAAATCAAAAAAAGAGAGAATGAGACCAAGAATAATTTTGTAAATTTATTTTGCATAAGAGATTTTTTGGGAAATGATGTTTAAAGCTGGCATTATTTTACCACAACCGCTTCAATCTTGACCATTTTTGTTTATCTTTAAGAAAGGCGTCTATTTCTATGAATTACGAAACTCGTCGAGGCGGGCTATTTTGAAGGGGTTTTGAGCGCGACGGCGCGAAAATTTCAGGATTTTTTAAGCTTCAAAAAATCCGTACCTTCAAAATAGCCCGCCGAGTAAGAGTTTCGTAATTCAAAGTCTATTTGTTATCTTTAGCGGCGCTGTCAACCATGGTTTTGTAAACTTCAGGAAAATGACCCCCAAGAATTTTTTTAGTCTGGAAGAACATAAAGATAACCACTATGGAAAGCGTCCATGCCGGCAAGGCGTTTAATCCGGGTATAAGCTCTATAAAAAAAGTTCCTACCGTGGTAGCGACGACTTTGGAATCAAATTTTGATCCCACCAATCTAAACCACAGGAAAAAAGTGAGCCAAGCGAAAATGCTGACCCCGCTTGTTATTGTCCATGCCAGTATAAAACCAACATAAGGAATGAAGTTCATCAAATCCGCTCCAAACTGAATCCCGTCAAAGAAAAGAGCGACAGCAATCATCGCCCACATTGTTATTTTGTTTATTTCTTGGTCTTCCATATTTGTTTAGGGTAATAGCTTGTAGTTTATTAGCTTTTTAGTATCGGGCTCTTAATCTTACCTAACAAGCTACAAGCTAAAAAGCTTCCCCTCCTAACCAATCGCTTCCATCTCCTCCTTGGCTTTTTTAATCGCCAAAAGTTGGGATGGGTCGGAAGTTATTATCTGGTCTTCGGTGTATGAGGCGATTATTTTGATGGCGACATGTTTTAACCCCACGAAGAACATTCCCTCCCCAACATCGGATTCAAGCAGAAGATATTTTTCTTCTTCCGTTAGGTTGAATATTCTCTGAAGATTGTCTATCGTGGATGATGACTGCTTTAACAAAACTTGAATGGATGAGTTGCTGATAATAGGCATTCCGTAGGGGGATTTAAGGAAGTCATCCACATCCTGCGTGATCGTGGCAAGCCCGAGATAATATTTTCGTCCTCTTTTCGCCAAGCTAAAGAGGAATGACGCCGTGTCCTCCGATTTCATCATCCACCAAGCCTCGTCAATAACCAAAAGTCGTTTCTTCAAAGTTTTTCTGATAGCGTTCCAGATAAAGTGCGTGACTATATACATCGCCACGGGCTTGAGCTCGTCTTCCATATCTCTTATGGAGAAGACTATGAACTTGCTGTTTATGTCCACATTGGTCGGGCGATTGATAAACCCCGCCCATGTGCCTTTGGTGTATTTTGAAAGTTTTTGCACGAGTCCTTCCGCTCCTTCCATACCCGCGAGCACAAGCTCAAAGTCGGAGAGAAGCGGCGGCTCAATGTTGGAAAAATCGGAGTCGGCGGTAATGTCTTTAAGGGCGTAAGTTTCGCTGATGGCGCGGTCAATTATGGCGTCTTCTTCTGGAGAGAGTCCGCCGAGCATAATTCTGAAAAGTCCGACGAGGTTGATTATGTTTGAGCGCAAAACATCCGCGGGCGATTCATCCTCTCTCGCCGTAGGCAAGTCAAAAGGGTTTATATGATTGTTGGAATTAAGAGATATATTGAAATATTTTCCACCGGTCGCTTCGGCCATATATTCGTATTCTCTCTCCGGGTCAATCACGATTATCTCCGCGCCGAACATAAGTGTTCGCAATATTTCAAGCTTCGCGGCATAAGATTTGCCGGCGCCGGACTTGGCGAAAATTATGGAGTTGTAATTTTCAAGAGAGAATCGGTCAAAAAGAACTAAGCTGGAATTGTGCCTATTTATTCCATAAAGTATGCCCTTGTCTGAAGTAAGGTCAAAAGAAATAAACGGGAAAAGGCTTGAGATGGGCGATGAATTTAATTTTGAATACACATTGAGCTCGTCGGACGCTATCGGCAAAACGCTCTTGTATCCTTGCTCTTGTTGGAAAAGAGCGGGTTTCAAATAAACAAGTTTTGATTCAAGTATTGTCTTTATTTCCGATTCAATTTTATCAAGCTCATTGTCGCTGTCTCCGTAAATGGTGATGTAAACCGCCACATCAAAAAGTTTTTCTTGCGCCTGCTGAAGATTATCTCTCAAACTTTCAAGGTCTCGGTAAGCGGTGTCTAATATAGGGTCGCGAACCAGCCCTTTTCTTTCCCTTTCGTTGATCTGACTTTGGACTTCGGCGACTTTTTTCTGGAATTGACGGAGCATTTTTTCGGTTTCAATCGGATGAATGGATATTGAAATGTCAAAGACTTTGTCCAAGTTTATTACCGGAGAAAACCAGCTTTCCGACAAGTATCGGGGATAGGAAATCACAAAAAAAGTTCTAGCGATTTTATCGCCCAAATTCAGTCCCTTAGGGGTTATTTTAAGGGCGGACGGCGCGATAATGTCTTGGAGCTCCAAAACGCCGGCCTCGTATATTTCTTGCGGCAAAACCGAAGAAATTGCCACCTGCTTTTCTTTTTTTCCGAATAATTTGTTGAAAAATGACATAATTTTTTTATTTATTTTCCTTCACCCTCCCCTCTGTCATTCCCGTGAAAACGGGAATCCAGTTTTAATTTATCTGAATCGGCTTTTCGGTGTCGCCCGGATTAAATATCTTGTAAAACAGCTCCACCACCTCTTCCGTCCCTAGTCCTATCGTCCTTATGCCCGCGCGCACCAAACCTTGTTCAACCACGGACACCCTCTGCTCCAATTGCATCCTATTCTCTTCAAAACTATCGCTTCTTTCTTTGGCGGCGTTTGATTCTTTTCTGTTTCCCAGGAGGCTGCCGACCAATTGCGACTTAGCGCCCACGATAGGGGGGTCGTATGGTATGACGACGAAGAAACTTTTTGTCATTATGTTGGAATTCTCCGTGAAATTTTTTATGAAGGCGATATATTCTCTTATCTGTATTTTCATCAGGTCATTCAGTTGGTCTTTGTATCGTTCCTCAAGCAGGGCTATATACGGTCTTATGTCCAACTTTCTTGACTGGATGAATATTTGAATCGGAAAATCAAGCGAATTCAAGAAATTTTGAAATTGGTAGATTATGGAATTGCGCTCGTCCTCGGATTTTAAAGCGAAGTTAAGAGAAGACGCCATTAGAATTGCTCGCATTGAATTGTTTTTCAAAATAACAATGCCATCTCTTACTTCTTTGATCGGCACGAAATCCTGTGTTGCTTTTGATTTGGTTGGCATTGGGTTAGCTTGTTAGGTTGTAGCTTCTTAGCTTGTTAGGTTCAGAACTGAAAGCTTTTAGTAATAATAACATATTAATGAAGTTCTTAAGGTTTATAAAGTTATAAAGTAAATCTTCTCCAAACTATTTTTTTAAAAAGTTAATAAGCTACAGGCTACTTTTCTTCCCCCTTCTCTTCCTAAAAAGCTACAAGCTAAACAGCTACTTCCTATAATCTCCCCTCGTTATCGGATTAATATTTTCATTGATATCCAGGCTCCATGTAAGGTCCTTAAGCTTGCTCTCCGACAATTTTGGAACTTTCAAAAGAGTTGAATTTCCGTCGGGCAAATTTTCTTTTTTTATTATCGGCTTTTCTCTTTTTTGCCACAAATATAATTTGTTACTAAAAACATATTTTACGGCCGATTCAAGGATGAAGATAAACGGCTTGCCGTTGATTTTGTAAAAAGCCAGAGCAACGGAAAAAATCATAACCGGCACTATGAAAAATAAGGCCACGATAATATAAGGAATGATAGAATAAATAACGAAAGAAATCCCTCCTCCTCCAGCTAGATAAATAAACTGCTTCAAGGTCAAAGGCCCGAATATCTTGTCTTCTATTTCAATAAATTGCGGGACTTGGAAACGCATGTTAGCTGTTTAGCTTGTAGCTTCTTAGCTTTTTAGGTTAAGAGTACTTAATTTTTTAAGGAAGAGAGCATTTTGTTAAGCATTTTCATCACTTCTGACAAAAGGCTTTCTGATTTAGTATAACTTAAATTTTTTCCGAAAGATAAACTTTTTGCAATCTCCAATTGTGTTTCCAGTTCTGCTCCAGAACCGTAAGAAACAAGTAAGAAATAATTCAACTCTTTTCTGCTCCCGCGTCTTCTACCCTCGGCTATGTTGGAAGGAATAGATATGGAAGACCTTTTCATTTGAGAGGACAGCCCGTAAATTTCTTCTTTTGGAAAATGTGCTGTCAGTTCATAAATAGACCTCACTAATTCCATCGATTTTTGCCAAACTATCAAATCTTTATAAGAATTTATCTCTTTTGTTTCCATATTTGTTTAGGGTAATTGCTTGTTAGGAAGAGTAAGAGAGGATTGCTTATGTCTTTTTATTATTCGTGCCTAAAAAGCTTACCCCTCCCCACCTCTCCCCCTAAAAAGCTACAAGCTAATAAGCTACTTTCCTACCTGTTCCCTATACGGGTCAACTTTCTTGTCCACGCTCGGTTGTTTTGTCTTGGATTGCGGCGCAGAATCATTGATCACGATTGTTTCTTTGGGAACGCTTACTGTTCCAGCCATCTTTGTCTTGAAAATATCTTTTTCCATTGTTCTTACTATATCTTCCTGCGGTACGGATGGTTTCTGGGGTGCTTGGTATTTTGTTGGGTTAATGATCGCGGCATTGGTCTTGTTGTATGCATTCTGAAAAGCTGTTTGACTACTCTCTACTACAACAGGTTTCTCAACAATCTCAACTTCACTTGGACGTTTCGTTCCCAAGTGAAGTTCGGTTTTATTAACCGCAGGCAAATTATGATGTTCTTTATCTTCAATTTCTCGCAGTATGTCTTCCCTCTTAAGGATTTCTTCTTCTGTTGTCTTAGTGTCTTTTCTCTCTTCTAATAAGCCACCTCCTGATTCACTTCTTTCCTCAGATATTTTCTTGAGCGATTCCCTCACCTTCAGAAAAATTTCCCGATTCAAATCTTCCGCTATCGCCTCGGCTTTTTCTTCCGTCACTTCCGCGTGTTTGGTGATGTTTGCGACTAGATTGTTAGCATGTTCAATGCCGAACATCACCAAGACAGTTTCTTCCCCAAGATGCCCCGCTTGGTCTATGTGGAGATTATGTTTGTCTGAAATTTTTCTTAATTTTTCTTTCCACGGAATAGACATTATCGCTTCCTGAATATCCTTAGGTAGCTGTTCAAACCTCTCTTTTAATATTTGTTCGCTATAATTCATTTTTTAAATTACTATTTTATTATGGAGTTGTTGGACTAGCTCCACCGCCACCAGCCCCACCCGCTCCGCTTGCTCCACCCGTTTGTCCTTTTGTTTTTTCTGCAACTAATTTATCTATCAGCTCTGCGACCTCTTTCTCGCCCTTGCTTTTACCTTTCCTTATCTCTGCCGCCGCATCAGCTCCTGATGGGAATAATTTGTTCAAGACACCTGATTCAAATTCAATCTTTTTCGCGTACCCTTTCTTCATTCTGTCTCGGACTCTGTCTCTGTAGGACTTGATAGTTTCTATATTTTCTTTGGCTCTATTTATATCATGGCTCTGATTGTCTAAAATAGCTTCTTCTCTTTGCAGGCTTTCGTATGCTAGTTGGGCGGCATCAAGATCGGTGGCGGCCATAGTTCTTGAAGCTGTATCCGCAAGTCTTCTGTGTTCTATCTTTGCGTCATTCACATTATTTTTGAGTTTAATTACAGATTCCATTTTCCGATCTATCAATTCTTCTTCTTTTCTTATCAACTCATCTGTTTTTCCTACTTTAGCCTTACCAACAAACTCACCCATTTTTTTCTTTTTATCGGTACTCTTTTTCAGAGCGTCAGCGTAGCCAGTTTTACTGCCGAATTTTTGTCCCGCCACATTATCAAATTGCGTCTTGGCAAAAGTGCCCAAGGTTGGCGATTTTGCCATAAGCCTCGCCATATATTTATTATTACCCGCCAAATAAGCCGCTCGGCCGAGCGTGTTTCTCCCCGCGACACCCTGCGCCCAGTTTTGGAATTTGCCTGTGTATTTCAACACTCCGGCGGAGCCTTTGTCCGCCATATCTTTTGCGACTATGAGCGCCCCGATCATTAAAGCCATCAATATTACATAGTTCATTATTATGGGGAATGCTCCAACGGTCGGTGAAGAAATAGCATCGTAAAAAGTAGATGTGGAATCGTTTCCTCCCACCGCTGTCCATAATTGACCAGAATTAATTATGGCGGAAATTAGATAAGCCATAAACAAGAAAGCCGGGGCGAATAAGGCTTGGCTCTGCAATCCTTTCCACCATTTCGTGGAGTACTCTTTCATTTCGGGGGAAATCAGTCCAAGAAAAGCAACCGGAGAAAAAAGCATATAAAACATAAGAGCGACGAATCTGACGATAAACAAAAGCGCGACAGAGAGAAAAACAAAAGCCGAAACAAGAAACAGCGCTGAACCGCCAAGATTATTTAGCGTTATGTTGAAATTAGTAAGACCTTTATAAGAATCTTGTTTATTATAGGATGACTCAGGAGATGGTATGCTGGTTTGAAGTCTCATACCCGCCATCATAGCGGTGGAGACGGAACCTGTGGATATGAGTTTTTTCTCCTCATCAGTACCATCAAGATTGACTTTGGCTGTTCCTACTTCAGTCTGCACGGCATTATAAAATCCCATAGCCACGATGTTAGACGCGTCTATGATGGCTTTGGTCATAAAAAGACTGAAGTTTATGAAAAGCCCGACCACGATGATATTAGTCAGAAGTTTTTTTGTATCGCCGCCTACCCCCAATATCGTCTTAATGGCGATATAGAGCAAGATGAAAATAAAGAGCATATTCGCCACATTTAGGACTATTTTGTACCCCGTGTTTATAACATTGATTCCGTCTATGTTCTCTTTAAAATCTTTCACCGAGAAGTCCACAGCGTAATCTAGAAGGTAGCCACTCATAGTAAATATTCTAGATGATACATACCATGTGAAACTGGAGATCCATGCAAGCATTTGACCGATCGTCGCGTCGGCTATTTTACCCCAGTCTCCCCAAGCTGCAACATTTTGTCCTACAGCGTAACCAGGAATTAAGTTCTTAGGGTCATCGTGAACATCTTTACCGAATTTAACAAATTCATCAGCCACTTTGTCGTACCAAGTACCACTATACCAGTGACCTTCTGATGCCAATATTTTTTTCGGTCCAGATACCGTTCCGGAAAAAGGCCCAACAAAAGAAATCCACAGAAAAGTTCCCACCATCGCCACTATTAAAATGTAAGGTATGAATTTTTTCATTGAAATTTTTACTCCGAAAATACTCGGGCTGCGCCGCCGCATTTTACTGTCACGCTCTCGTCGCCCGAAGTGACTGTCACTTGGGCGGTTTTATTTCCGGTTTCCGTGTATGTGGTCGCCGTCGTTTCTCCGCTTCCGATTAAGCCATCGGTTCCCGACCAGTTGTAGCCGTAATCACCCACCCCTCCGGAAGCCGTCGCCGTCCAAGTGAATTCCGTGCCGTCGCTGTTCCCGGTGTCAACCGCGCCCGCGATAGGGTCAAAACTGCAAGAAGCGGAGAGTTTGGTGTTCGTCACTTCAACTTTATTTGAACAAGCCACCGTGGTCGTCGTTTCACCTTTTGTTATTTCAACGCTCGCTGTTTTAGCTTCATCTCCGGTTCCAGTTGTCGTATAACCAACCTCAACCGATTCCGTGTCGCCCGATGGGCCGTCCGTGTCATCTGACAGCCAGTTATAAGTCGCGCTTTCGCTTGTATCCGCCAATGACGCGCTCCATTTTACAGTTTGATTGACTAGAGCGCTTGTCTTATCCGCGGAACAAGAGTCAACAGTTACCGATCCTTCCGATGATTCTGAAGATGACGAAGATCCTCCCTCGTCTGAAACATCAACAGTTCCGCAATCATAGCCGGAGCTCGCTCCATCATTCGTAACTGTCACGCTCGTTGATTTCTCTCCCGATTCAAAGTAATAAATCGTGAATGATTTAGCGCTACCAGCGTCTTCAATCGCATTTCCGTTTTCGTCCTTCCATTCATAGGTTGCGCTATCGTAAGAACTGTCGGATGAATACGGCGTCCATGTCCACTTCACGCTGCCGCCTGCTTTGATTGATGATTTGTTGGCGGAACAATAGCCATCAGCCCCCGAAGCGACATCGGAATCATCTCCCGCGGCAACCTTGACCGAGCCGCTGCATTTTATGGTTGCGCTCTTATTGCCTTTCTTGACAGTGACCCTCGCCTTTTTTGTTCCGGCGCTATTGTAAGCAATCTGCAAGCGGCGAGTTTCAGTTTCGGTATCCGTCTCAATTTCAGCGCCGTTCCATTTGTATTCCGGGGTCTTGTCTGAAGGGCCTCCCGAAACATAAACCGTCCATTCAACCGTCTCTCCCGTGAGGGCCGAGCCGGTATCGGCTGTGCAGGTTCCGGTTATTTTCGTGTCAGAACTTTGCTCTTCAAGGTCGCTTGATGTGCCTCCCCAATCTCCCGATGATGAATTCATAGCGGCCAAACCTTTCGTAAGAACCGTTTTTACAAGCTGACCAACCAGCGCGCCAACTATCTTGTCTATGTCATCGGCAAGCTCAAGCTGTCGCAAGCCCGTGCCAAGCGTATGTTCCAACTGGCTCTCAATGACTGAACCGGGAGTTTTTATATCACTATATTTAGTGCATGTCTGGTTTTCATTGGACTTATCTTTTTTTGTGGTCTCATCGGTAAGCTCAACACCGGGGCCGGCATCAGACGGCGCGGAAGTTTTTGTGGCATACTGCTCGCATGTTCTCCACGACAAGAAACCTTTGCCCCAGTCCAGCTTTTTGACTTCCATATCTTTGTTTTGCTGAATTCTTTTTTGAAGTTCAGCTTGCATGCTCAAGAAAGCGGTTCCGGGGTTGGCGTTTGGATTAGTAGTTAGATAAATCCACCCTTTCCAGCCGCCTTCCTTGAAAGTGCCGTTAACAAAATTATCAAAATTTTTAATAATTCCGGTCAGGGTGCATTTTCTCTGCCGTTTAAAATTTCCTATTCCCAAAGAAAGGGCGATTTTAATGTTTAATTTGTACGGGTCGCAGAGCCAGCCGAATTTAGTCATTTCATTTATAAATTCTCCGACCACTTCGTCGCCGACATCAAGAAGAAAGCTCTGCGGGTCTGTCACGAATGACGGCGAGCCTTCAAACCCGCTGTTTATCCAATTGACTATGCTGTCCGTGATTTGGGCGAGCAGAGTTTTCATTACGAGATTGTAGATACCATTCCAGCTGAAGCCTGGCACGGTATAACCCATCACGGTCACTCCGACGAATTTTGACCTCAAAGCGTCATCTGAAACTGGAACGGGCGGAACAGTGTCAATAGCGTAAACAGTCCTTATCGCCAAGCTGGAAAACGACAGAGATACGATAATCGGAATTATTAAGAGATAAGAAAGTATTTTTTTGTTTCTAAAAAAGAAGTTCATATATTGTTCAAACTGTAACCCGGCTCGTTTGCGGAATAAATTATTTTATTTTCAAACAGATATTTAGCCAGCTCGTTTAACAGGGTTTTTTCTTTTCCTTCCGCTTCCATATGTCTCTGCGTTCCTATCATTCCCATAACAGGATCGCTTGAGAGCAGACTCAATTCCTTGAGTCCGTCGGAGCTTGCCATATAATTATTTAATATTTCCATATGGGTTTGGAACAAGTCTTTTGGCGCCGCTATCCTTGACAATTCCACTGCCATATTTTTATAAACCTCCGAAACTCTGATGAGTCCTTTGAGAAATTCAGGGTCCACTAAATTGGCCGTTTCACCTTCTTTCACTAGAGGATTTTCAAGATATTGTTTTTGATATTTGGTTCGGATTAAGGCGAAAGAGTTGCCGTATGATTTCAAGAGGACTTTATTGTCGGACGGAAAAGTTTTTATATCTTTCGGAAAATAATACTGAATAACTTTTTTGTTATTAAGTTCCTCGGCCACCAAATTGTTGGCGACGGCGGCAACGGACTCTTCATTGAAATTTCCCGATTGTTTCAAATTTATGTATTCGGCAAAAAGCTTTTTGCTTATAATGTCCGTTTCCGTGTCGGTCGTATACGACTCGCCTTCTATGCCGTTTTCGTTTGAGTCCTCCGTTTCGCTTTTCGCGTCAATTTCCGTTATTTTCTTTTTGACTTCTTCCGCGTCCGGTATGCCGTCGCCGTCAGTGTCGGGATTATGCGGGTCAAGTTTCCACAAGGTTTCTTCCCAGTCTTTGAGTCCGTCGCTGTCCGAATCAATATCCAAAACTTCCACCGGATTTCTGACGACTTTGACTTCAGCGACGGTTTCCGCCCCGATTTCTCTTGTTGATTTTTGTTTGAGCAACAAAAAAGCCACCCCTCCCAGCGCGAGAAAAGTCAAAAATAATAAAATTATTTTTTTAGATCGCGATTTCAAATTATTCAAATGAAACTTAATAAAATTATACCAAATAAAAAGTTTAATAAACAGCAAACTGACAGAAGGTTGTAGGGGTTAGGTTGTAGGTTGTAGGTTTTTTCTGTCATTCCCGCCTGCCCTCCTTCGCTAAAAGCTTCGAAAGGGCAAAGCGCGGGAATGACAATTCAAAGAAATAGAATAAGGTCAGGTTAGATTTTTTGTTTGATTATTATTGATATATAATAATCAAATCAAAGTTTCACAATGAATAATCCTAATAAAATTGCATTTTTCAGCTTTATTTTTCTGCTATTTTTTGTTTGGGGGAGGTTTAATTTTGAAATTCATTTTGCTTTGGCGGAAGATGAATCAAAATCATTCTTTTTTAATAAAAACCTTAAAACTGGCGATAGGAATGAGGATGTCAGAAATTTACAGAAAATTTTGAACAAAAATTCAACCACCAAAATTTCTTCTTTCGGTTCGGGGTCATCAGGCAACGAAACCGACTTTTTCGGCGAGTTGACCAAAAAAGCCGTTATAAAATTTCAAGAATTGCACGCTTCAGAGATTTTATATCCATTCGGTCTAAAATCCGGCACAGGTTTTGTCGGTGCCGCGACCAGATTAAAATTCAATTCTTTGATGGAAAAAGATGAGGAAAACACCCTTTCGGTTTCAGTAAAAAATAATTCCTCCGCTCAAACAGAAAGTTCTTTCAGCGGTCGTTCGTACAAAGTTGTCTCAAGTTTGGAACAAGACAAACAAGATGCCGTTAGCAATTCAAGCTCGGCCAGTTTCTCGTTTTTTGGGTCAGAAGCGGTTTCGGTTAGAGTTTATAACACTTCAGAATATCAAGTTTCGCCCGGCGACGATGTGATTTTAACGGGTGAAGGATTCACTTCATTGTCAAATACCCTTCATTTAGGAGAAAATCGCTCAATTCCTAATTTAGCTGCCAGTGAAAAAGGCACAAAAATATCTTTTGTTATTCCAAAAGATTTACCGCTTGCAAAATACGGCATTTGGGTTACAAACGCGAACGGGACGAGTAAGAGTAATGCCGTAAAGATATATATTGTTATTACAGATAGTCCGACAGATAGACCTGTTGTGGAAAAAATTGAGCCGAGAGAAGCGACTTATGACAGTGAAATAACAATTTCCGGGAAAGGATTTACCGCAAGTGGAAATAACATATATTCAATGTTTGGCAACATAATGAATATTCCCTCGTCCGACGGAAAAACATTAAAATTCAAAGCATCGTCAATGCAACAGATAGTAAAAATACAAGCTGATAAAAGCGCAAAAAATATGCCTATAGAAGTTTGGTTTTATGTTGTGAATGATAACGGGTATAATAAAGAGCCAGCGAGTTTTATAATTAAATTTTAATGATTTTTAATTTTTTAAAGAAAAAATTTGCAATTTTATTGATTATTTCCATCTGGATAATGCCCGCCAATTCTTTCGCTTTTAGTCTGGGAGCCGGAGGTATGGTGCCCGGACTTCCTTTTGGCGGACTTGTTATCGTTACATTGCCTTGCACTTGCAGTGCTAATTTATGGATATGGTTTACCCCCTTGTATCCACTCCCATTGCCTACAGCTGGTCCCCTTGTCTATCAACCCGGTTACACTACTTTGTATGGCGATTTTGCGATTGGGGTTCCAGCTACTTGGCATTTAGGTTCATATACTCCGGGGATTCAAACTTGTTGGCAGTATGTCGGTATAACTTGCGCTCCTATGGTAAATTACGGCCTTATGAACAAAGTCGGAACAGGTTTGCCTTAATTCTTCAAAAGAAGAAGCCCAAAAGCTACATCGCATGTAGCTTTTGGGCTTCGGTTTAAATGATGACGCTTAAGAACTCTGTGGAAGTCAGACTTCCTATAGCACACAGTGCAGAAAGGCATTTGGTACTCCGACTACCAAGCAACTTGGTAGTCGGAGTACCAAATTTCAGAAACAAATCAAAGCGCCGCACTTAAACATTTCCACTGCTCTATTTTTACATTTTCCGCTCTGGCTTTTGGCGATACTCCGCAATTTTCCAAGGTTTTTTTAATATTTTCTCCGTTTTTTACCAAATGTCTCATGTTTCCCGCCAAAAGTTTTCTTTTGTGGGCAAACCCGGCTTTTACGATTTGGAAAAATTTTTCTTCATTAATTTCGTTGAAAAAATCGCGCGAAATGTTATTTATTAGCAATATCGCCGAGTCTACTTTCGGTTTTGGGGAAAAATTTTCTTTTGAAACTTTGCCGATATTTTTCGGTTTGCCATAAGCCTTAACGCTTATGGAAAGGATGCTTTCCTTGCCGTCATTTGCCGTAATTCTTTTCACTACTTCTTTTTGAAGGAGGATAACCATTTTGGAAGGCTGGTTTTCGCCGGACAGAAATTTTCTCAAAAACTGTCCCGTAATATAATAAGGAATATTGGCAATTAGTTTGTAGGCGGGAGTTAGGTTGTGGGTTGTAGGTTGTAGGTTGTAGGAAGAGAAAAAGGTTGCGGGGTTGAAATTAAGAATATCATCGTGGATAAGCTCTAGCTTGCCACTGGCTATTTCAGGCGAGAATTTGTCGCGGAGGAATTCAAACAACACATCGTCTTTTTCAACAGCGATGACCTTGCCGGATTTTTTAAGCAGTTCTTCCGTGAGAACGCCTTTGCCCGGCCCAGCTTCCAGTACGATGTCATTTTCTCCCACTTCCCCAGTTTCAATCATGTCTCTGAGCGCCGTTTTTGACTTCAAGAAATTTTGTCCGAGCGATTTTTTTGCCTTTAACTTTGAAAAGTTATTCATAATATTTATAAATGATTTTAACTGAAAATGTTCTTTTTTCTGCCCTAAAACCTAACACCTAAAACCTACCACCTTCTTATAAATCCATATAAATTATTTTCTCTCTGTATTCAAAACTTTTTTCCTCTTCAATGAATTCGGCATCTATGTCGGAGAGAAATTGAGACGGGCTATTGAGCTGAAGCGAGCCGAAAATCGTTCTTGTTTTGGCGTAAGAAAGAAAAAGTTTTTTCTTGGCTCTTGTTATCGCCACATAAAACAAACGCCTCTCCTCCTCGGAATCCTCAACGCTTGGTCGGATACTCCCGATCCTTTGGTGGGGGAAAAGATCCTCTTCCAGTCCGGAAACGAAAATATAATCAAATTCCAGCCCTTTGGAAGCGTGAACCGTCATCATTTTTACCGCTCCGCTCTCTTTTTCAAGGGAATCCTGGTCGGTTGACAGAGCTGATTCTTCAATCAGTTTTTCAACGCCCTCGCCATAAGGAAGATAATCATATTTTTTCGCCATTGTCGCGAGTTCCATCATGTTTTCCAGCCTTTCTTTGTCGTCATCGCTTCCGTTTTTGAGCTCGTCTTCGGTTCCGCTTTCTTTGATAATAAATCTAATAATTTTCGAGGGTTTTAACAAGAGAACATTTTCTTTTATCTTATCAAGAAGTCCGTAAAAATTAGCAACTTTAATCTTAGTCCCCGCCGGCAATTCCGACTCTCTGCCGGCGAATATCTTGGCGATAGTCACCTTTCCCAGACCTCTCGTCGGAAAATTTATTATCCTTTTTATATCGCTCAAACTGTCCCTGTTTAAAGCGGCGCGAAGATAAGAAAGAGTGTCTTTAACTTCTTTTCTCTCAAAGAATTTGACGCCGAGAAGCTGGTAAGGAAGATTAAGATTTAGAAAAGCTTCTTCAATGACTCGGGATTGGAAGTTAGCCCTATAAAGAATAGCGATGTCTTTGGGCGCTACTCCGTCCGCGATAAGGCTTTTGATTTTCTCCGCGATAAAACGCGCCTCCTCATTTTCATTATGAGCTTCAAAGAGAGTTACCTTATCGCCCTCTTTGTTTTTGGTGAACAGATTTTTCTTTCGCCTCATTGTGTTTTTCTCTATAATTCCATTCGCCACCGCGAGTATCGTTTGAGTGGAGCGGTAATTTTCTTCCAAAATTATCGCTTTGGCTTCAGGATAATCTTTTTCAAAATTCAAAATATTTTGAATGTCCGCTCCTCTCCAGCCGTAGATATTTTGGTCAATGTCGCCGACGGCGCAGATGTTCCTATTTTTTGCCGCGAGTAGGCGGACTATCTCGTATTGAGCTTTGTTGGTGTCTTGATATTCGTCAATGTGAATGTATTGCCACAAATCTTGATAATAGGCCAAAATTCCACTATTTTTGCGGAGAAGTCTGTAAGTTTTCAGCAACAAATCGTCAAAATCCAGCGATTTTTCTTGTGACAGCCTTTTCTCATAAAGCGTCCAGACTTGAGCCGCGACTTTGTTAAGAGAATACCCTTTGAAAGCGTTTGCTCTTTCCAAATAATTTTCAACGGATGTCAGACATCCTTTTTCTCTTGAAATTATCCCCAAAATTTTTGACGGTTCAAATTGCTTAGAGTCAATGTCTAGCTCCTTGAGTATTTCTTTGACCGCCTTCAGCGAATCTCCCTTGTCAAAAATGGTGAAGTGCCTCGGAATGCCCAACTCCCGGCTGTTTTCTTTGATAATGCGGACGCCCAAAGAGTGAAAAGTGCTCACGAAAGGAGTTTCGTTTCCGGAAATTGACAACTTCGCCAACGGACTTGAATCTAAAAGATGATTTACTCTTTCCCTCATTTCTTTCGCCGCTTTATTGGTAAAGGTAATCGCCAGTATCTGGCGAGGCGCAACCCCTTCGCTCACAAGATGGAAAATTCTATGCGTAATCGTCTTAGTCTTCCCTGAACCCGCTCCGGCGAGAATGAGCAATGGTCCATTTTTATGAAGCACTGTTTCTTTTTGTTTTTCATTGAGACCTTTTAAATAATCCATCGGAAAACTATAACATACAAGAAGAAGGTTGTAGGCGGTAGGTTGTAGGTTGTAGGAAAAGAGAAGAACTTTTTATAATTCAAGTATATGCCACAATCTTATCGTCCACCACAGAGGAGGCTTACTTCTTTTCTGCCCAGCCAAAGCGAGCTTTTTCTTTTTAAAAGCCTTGCGCAGGAAATTAGAAAATGACAACTTTCTTAAATTGATTATTTTCTTGATTGACGAGCAGAGAAATTTTCCAGTAGGAAAATATTCGTGCTTTTTAAAAGAGAATGCGAGCGGAAAGTTATCCACAGGCGCAGTTTTTACTCGTTGACTTCCTCTGTCCAAAAGCTATATTTAGAGTCTAGTCTGCATTACAGATTTTCTATTCTTTTCTGCCGGATTTTGGCAGAAAATGGCTTTTTAAAGCCATTTTACGGAAAAGTTGCGACGATTTTAATGAAATTAAGCTTATTTTACTACAACCACAAGACTCTGATTCGCATTTCTCCGTAAAACGAGCGAATCGGACGATAAAATCGTTATTCTTAGGGCTTTTATACACGAGGCTCATTTTTAGTTTGGTATTGCTAGGCCTCCCCGCCATAGCCGATGCCAGCATGGCTTCCTTTTTTTCAAATATGTTCGCTGGCGAAGAGGTCAAATCGGAAGCGTTGTTGGCGGAAACAAATTCCCAAAATATATCCTTGCTCCAAGCTGTGCCGAATTCGGATCCTAACGCGGCAAAAGGAGGAGGAGATATCATTATTGTCGGAGACGAAGCTTTGCTTTCTGAAATAGGACCTTCCGGCACCACTGCCGACATAGAAGAGGGCTTCTCTGACGGCAAGATAGAGACTTATGTGGTCAAAAAAGGCGACTCTCTTTCCACTATAGCTAATATGTTCAGGGTATCCGCGAACACGATAATTTGGGCGAATGACGTAAAAAACTCAACAATAAAAGAAGGCGACACCCTTATCATTTTGCCGATTTCAGGCGTTAAATATAAAGTTAGATCCGGAGACACTCTGAAAAGTATAGCGATAAAATACAAAGGTGATATTGATGAGGTGCTTCAATACAATAATCTGGATATTAATTCCGCTCTTGCCGTTGGGCAGGAAATCATTATTCCAAACGGTCAAATTGACCTTCAGGCAAAAAGCGCCAAAAACCTAAATTCAAAAATACGCGGAGCAAGCGGTCCTTCTTATGCCGGATATTATATTCGTCCGATTGAAGGCGGGAGAAAAAGCCAAGGTCTTCACGGCTGGAACGCCGTTGATTTGGCGGCTCCATTAGGAACGCCGATATCCGCCGCCGCTTCCGGTGAAGTCATTATAAGCAAAAATTACGGCTGGAACGGGGGTTATGGAAATTATGTTGTCATAGAGCATCCAAACAAAACTCAAACCGTGTACGGCCATATGTCCAAAAACATTTCTTATCCAGGTCAATATGTTGAGCAAGGACAGATAATAGGCAGTGTCGGCTCAACCGGCAGGTCCACAGGTCCCCATGTCCATTTTGAAATCCGCGGCGCAAAGAATCCGTTTTAATATCTAAAATTTGCTCAACCTATTTATAGAATTAATCAAAATAATCATTGCCGTATAGGCTTAAAACAAAACTATATATTTTCATTTTTAACATATAGAGGACTGGAAATGCCCCAAACAATTTTGATAAATAACTTAAAAACATTCACTAGTTCTTGATTTTCTATCACAAAAGCGTAGTTTTCCTTTTTGGAAGAGATGACTCCAAACTTGTTATCGTAAATGACGACGACAACGCCGAAATTATTGCCTTCCGGCAAAACTCTCGCCTCTCTTAACGGATCGTTGTATTTATAGCCCGCTGAATCTTCGGCGTTTATAATGGAATAACTTTTAATCCCTTTCTCATTTCTCCGTTTGATGAATTTTTGCCAGTAGCTTTGCGGATATAAGTCTTCCAACAGTTTTATAGAGCCCAAATACCAATACTCTTTGCTTTTGCAGTTAAGCGCCTCTTCCATAATTCCTTTTATCTCCTCTCGGCCTTGGAACAATCTGACTTTCGGCTTATTAAAGCCTTTATCGCCAAAATGGTATGTGGCGGAAGCAATTAATTTTTCCACGAGCTTTTTGGTGGCGTCTAGCTCCTCCTCCTTGTTTGTTTCAATTTTTTTCAAACGCTCCGGCTCGGCGGGAACAAACAATTTTCTTTTGCCCCGTATAGTGGTTTCCACGAAGCCGAAATTCTTTAATTTTTCCAATAAGTGATACAAAGATGTCCTTTTAAGGCCTGATAGTTTAGCCAGCTCCGTAATGCTTACGGGAGCGTTCTCAATTATAGCTTCGTAAAGGCTAGTTTCTTTTTGGCTAAAACCCAGTTTCAATAAATATTTTTCCAGTTCCATAATTTGTATTATAGCAAATGACGACCACATTCGTCAAATTATTTATATGAATAACTGCTTTAAAATAACATTTTATCGCCAACAAAGCCATATTTGACTTAATTAGTTGACATTTGTATTAAATTAAGTTATTGTTTGGCTAGATGAATTTCAATGGGAAATTCAATGGATAGTTGTTTGACAATAAATTTTATTGGAGGGGACTATTTATGGATCTGTCTTATTTGTTAGACAAAGAAGGTTCTTTGTCTAAATTAGATGAATTGAAAAAGTATGCCGATGCGGCAGATGAATGTTTTGTTTTCACATTAGAAAAGCTTTTATTTGTTGACTGGAAAGATGAATGTAAAAAAAGGTCCAAAATTGGTTACGGGTCTCAGTGCCTTCGTTATCTTAATGTGTTGCTTCGTATGGAGAGCAAATTTATTTCGAATCAAAGATTAAAAAACTTTGATTTAAGATTGGGTTTTGGACATCATGGCTTCCCTTCTCTTGGTTCTTGGCAAGCAGACATTGATTTCATTAAGAAAAACAGAAAAGGAAAGTATTATTGTGATTACTGGGATTGTGTGGATAGGGAAAAATTGTACGAGATAAAAATAAAAGAAAAAGGAAATTGCCTTTGTTTTATGCCAAACAATCTGGAGGTTTGCTTTTCTTATTCAAAGGAAAGATTTGCAATGACTGATTATTCGAATTTTTGTTTAATAGTTTTGAAAAAAAACGCATTGCAAAAAGATCCTAATTACTTTGAAAGAGCTGGGGCTCCTAAAAACTTTTATCATTATGGAGGTTCTTTTGGTTTACGTGGTATGGATTCTTTAGATTATTGGGAAAAGGTAGGTCCTAGTGGCAACACTCGTTTATGGATGAGAGGGAGAGATTATCCTGACTTAGTTTGGTTTTTTATGTCTGGAAAACTGAGTTTTTCTGCTATTTTAACCTTATCCCCAGAGGAGCTAGAAGAATATCACTATCTTGTGATAAAAATTGAAGGAAGAAAAGAAAATGAAACAGTTGATGACGTCTGTCATTATGTTTCTTCAGAAAAAATTAACTATCTTGTTAATGAGCATGTATTCTAAATTATATTCACAATTCACAATTGAGAGGAAATGAAAAATGGTAAATACATTAACGACACAAATTAAACCTGACAAAAAAACAATCACATCAACAAACAGGATGAGAGAGGGTTTGGAAATAACTAGGGATGCCAAAAAAAATTTTGACAAGTTAGACTTGGAAATTTCCAAATTAATTAACGCCATTCAAAAAAAGCATGGGTTCATGAGTCTTTTCTCAAAAAAATCATCTCAGGAAAATCGCGAAAAGGCTTTCACTCGGCTTGACTGTCATTACAGGGAGTCTTATTTGAAAACTCAAACAGGCCTTGAAACAATAGCGGAAAGTGTTCAAGAAATTCTCTCTTCTCACCAAGAAGAGGCAGAAAAACTTGAAGAACTAAAGAAGAAAGAGGAGGAAGGAATAATAACTCTTGATGACTACAGAAAGGTATTCTCTGGTATGACCTGTTTGCCAGTGTTGGGGATAAATGATACCGCTTTGGAAAAACTTTCACCGGGAATTGTTTCGGAATCAAAGAAACAATTCAAAGAAACTCTTCAAAAGAACATCATCCAAAAAACCGAGATGTTAAATCTTCTCGGAACAATGTTCGGGGTTGTCGTGGTTTACAGAGACACGGCTCTAAGAAATTATTCTTCTTATCACGTTGTTTCAAACCCAATTAAGGCTTTGACTGGTTCCGCATCGGCTATTCAGCACACAGAAACAGAATCAAAAACGATGTCGGAGTTTCTAATCTTAGCACTAGAGACAAGTGTCAACGTAGTAGACCGCGTGCTTTGTGGGCGGGAAGAAAGGGGTCAGATTGAAGAAAAAATGACCGCTTCCATAACAGAAGCGGGTCAGAAATTAAAAGAAGCCCTTGAAAAATTCAGTTGTTCCTCAAAACAATAAGATTTTTGAAAGGAAAAAAAACGCAAGAAGGGTAGAATTTTTTAATTCTACCCTTCATTTTTTGCTCAAACCCTACTTCGGCCGGTATGGCAACGCCTTAAAGAGGTAATTTTTTTCTATGTTTTCGTTTCTATTCGTAAATATCGTGATTGCCGATTGCATAAAACCTGACGGTTTCATTGTCAATAAATTCAAAAATAATTCTATATTTGTAGTTTACAGAGAAAGACCAAAAATCATCCAGCGCGCCGTGTAACTTATGGGCATTAAGGCGAGGGTCAAAATTATTCACCCTAAAAATTTCTTCTTTTTTACAAGCGAGATTCTTTATCTTGGTCGGTAAATTTTTATATTCTTTCTTAAATTTAGGGTGGTAAATAATTTTCATTATATTTTACCCTACATCAAGTCTTTTAACGATTTAAGAATTTTCCCCTTGCCTTTATCGAAATCTTTTCGGCGGCTTTTTAATTCTTCGGCCAATTTGCGGGTATTCCATAATCGTATCATATGCCTGACAAACTCGCTTTTTGTGGCAAATTTGCCGGTTTTCACCTCTTTTTCCACAAAGTCCGCCATATTTTTCGGCAACGAAATGTTTATTACGCTTCTCATGTTTTTATTTATTATATAGGTGTAATACAAAGTATTACACCTATATAATAATCCATATCGCGCAAAAGTCAAAAACTAAACAGCCATCTTTTTCGGCCGGTATTGCAGGGCTTCTAGGATATGATTGGTTTCTATTTCTTCGGAGTCGGCGAGGTCGGCTATTGTTCTCGCAAGTTTGATGACGCGATGATACGCCCGAGCCGATAGGTCCAATTTTTCCGCTGACTTGTTTAATATTTCTTTGACTT
>JBBUED010000004.1:0-4570 GCA_038078215.1 Patescibacteria group bacterium
GCGCGCAAAGCGCGCTCAAAGAATTGTCAAAACTTTTGCCGGATACGGCGGAAGTAATGCGAAACGGCAAAGCGGAAATTGTTTCTTTGGTGGAGCTTAGGAAAGGCGACATCGTTCTAGTTAAACCCGGTGGAAGAATCCCTGCGGACGGAGTTGTGGGAGAGGGAATATCGGATGTTGACGAGTCAATCGCCACAGGTGAATCAAAACCAGTTTCAAAAAAAGAGGGCGACGAAGTAATTGCCGGTACGACGAACGGCGACGGCTCTTTGAAAATTTTAGTGACAAAAATCGGCGAGGAGACATTTTTGGCCGGCGTGATGCGTCTTGTCGCCGAAGCACAAAGCTCAAAGTCGCGCCTGCAGATGCTCTCCGACCGCGCGGCTTTTTACTTGACTATTATCGCCGTTGTGGCCGGCGGTATCACGCTTGTAGCATGGCTAGCTTTTTCTGACGCGGCATTCGCAATCAATAGAATGGTTGCCGTCCTTGTGATTGCATGTCCGCACGCTCTCGGCTTGGCGATACCGCTCGTCGCGTCCATATCAACAACGAAAGCTGCCCGTAATGGTTTTTTGGTAAAACAGCGTTTGGCGCTTGAAGCGGCGCGAAACATTGATGTCGTTCTTTTTGATAAAACGGGAACGCTCACTAAGGGAGAATTCGGCGTAGACGCGATTGTGCCAATGTCGGAAATTTCAGAAACTGAAATACTTCGCATAGCCGCTTCGGTGAACAGCGAGTCCGAGCATCCGATTGCTCGAGCGATTGTGAATGAAGCAAAAAAAAGAGACGCTTCTCTGTCCCGCGCGGATAATTTTCAGAGAATAGCAGGCAGAGGCGCCAAGGCGACAATAAATGGTAATGATGTTTTTGTTGGAAGCGAGGCGTTTCTCAATGATTATAATCTTTCTCCAAATAAAGATGTTCAAAAAAAGATTAACGAACTTTCTTCCCAAGGCAAGACGATTATTTTTGTTCTTACGCCGCAAAAAATTCTAGGAGCGATTGCGCTTGCCGATGTAATTCGCGGGGAATCACGAGAAGCTATAAGCACACTGCATAACTTTGGCATTAAAACCGCTATGATAACGGGAGATTCCGAGGATGTGGCGAAATGGGTCGCTGGCGAATTAGGCATTGATGAATACTTCGCGCGAGTGCTACCGGATCAGAAATCGGGAAAAGTAAAGCTGTTGCAATCAAATGGGCAAAAAGTGGCAATGGTCGGAGATGGCGTGAATGACGCGCCCGCTCTGACTCAAGCCGACCTCGGCATCGCCATAGGGGCCGGCACCAATGTCGCCATTGAGTCAGCGGGAATAATTCTAGTGCGGAATGACCCTCGTGATATTGCAAAAATTATCCGTCTTTCAAAACTTACTTATGCGAAAATGATTCAAAATTTATTTTGGGCGACAGGATATAATGTCATTGCCATTCCGCTTGCGGCAGGTGTTCTCGCGTCAAAAGGAATAATGCTTCAGCCCGCGCTTGCGGCGGGCTTTATGTCCCTCTCAACAGTCATTGTCGCCGTGAATGCTCTGCTTTTGCGGAGAAAAAAGATATAGTATACAATATTTAAGAAAATGAAATATTTAACAATAATTTTATTAATAGGATTTGTGAGTATCGCCTTATTTGGCTTTATTGGAATGCCTCATCAGATGTCAGGACATTCAAGTTCCGATTGCCTCGCTTCTTTTGTCGTAGGAAGCAGTCTTTGCCCGGACGGTAATAATACTTTTTCTTACGCTTTTTATCATATCCAAGCTTACCAGTTTTTCGGGAACGCCTTGATTGGTTCGTTTGCGGCGATTTTTGCCGTTATCGCTTTAGCATTTATTCTGACTTTTGTTTTTAGAGAGTTTGACGCTCGTCTCGTCTTGAGAAACCAGATTTTTTATTTAAAAAAAAGATTGACTGAAATCGCCGACTCTCTTATTTCAAGTTTTAGGATTTTTATTCGATGGCTGTCCATATTGGAAAATAGCCCTTCTGTAAGGTAAAGGCAAAAGAATTTAGACCGGCGAATTGAAGCCCCAATTCTTTTGCTTTCTTTAACCGCTTTTAACTGACGCGGTTTTTTGCTATTTATCAAATTAATCATTTAAACAAATGAAAACAAAAATTATCGGGGCAATATTAGTCTTGGCGGTTTTAGCGGGAGTAACGTTTATGCTATCCGACAAAGACAAAGAAACGCCAAAAAAATCAGAAACAAAATTAGAGACAAAAATCGGGGATAAGATATATGTAGCCGTGGAGGAGGCCGGAGAGCTTGCCGTCATTGACGCGAAAGATAGAAATGTCATTAAAAGAATCGATCTTTCAGAAGAAATTGGCGGGATGAAAATAGGCTTTATGCCTCACAATGTGCAAGTAGCGCCGGACAACAAAAGCGTCTGGGTAACGGCAAATGCCATGGATATGAACAAGGAAAAGGTTTCCTTCTTCAAAATTCCGAAGGCAAGCGCTGACGAAGGTCATGGAGAAGAAGGGGGTATGAAAGTTAACGACGAGGTTATAGTCATAGATCCGTTCACCGATAAAATAGTCAAGAGAATTGAAATGGGAACGGATTTGCACCTTTCCCATGTCGCTTTGACTTCGGACTCCGGATACGCGATCGCGGCCGCCCAGACAAAAGGAATAGTTTACAAAATCAACACTAAGACTTACGAAGTTGAAAAAGAGGCGATTACTGAAAAAGGCGGGGAACCGCACGGCCTCCGAATTTCTCCGGACGGGAAGACGGCTTACATTGCCATGCTTAAAGGCAAGAGTATCGGAGTTCTTGACATGGAAAAAATGAGTTTGTCTTACATTCCGCTCAAGGGCGCGGCGGTGCAGACGGGAGTAACGCCGGACGGAAAATACTCTTTGGCTTCCGTCTATGACGCGAAAAGTTTGGCAGTTTACGATATTGCCTCTAAAAAATTGAGTTATGTTGATTTGCCGAAAGAGGCGAAAGGGCCTGTTCAGCTTTATCCGACACCTGATTCTCGCTTCGTTTATGTCGCTGACCAAGGGTATTATTTCAATCAGCCAAATAGCGATTTGGTCTACAAAATAGATTTGCGAGAAATGAAAGTCGCGGAAACCATTAAGGGCGGAAACGCTCCGCACGGAGTGGCTGTTTCTCAAGACGGAAAGTTTGTTTATGTGACCAATCTCTTAAGCGATGATCTGTCCGTGATTGATACCGCCCTAGGGAAGGAAGTCGCGAAAATAAAAGTGGGAAAGATGCCGAACGGGGTGAGCTTGTTTTACGGCGAAGGATTGTCCTTGTCTGCGTCCGGCGATGAAAATGGAAATTTGACAACAGAAGACAATGCTTTTAATTTTGGAACTGTTCCTATGTATGGCGGGAAAGTTAAACACTCTTTCAGTCTGAAAAATAATGGACAAGGTCCGGTAAAAATTTCCAAAATTTATACTTCCTGTATGTGCACAGAGGCGACATTGATTACGGGTAATGCTAAAATAGGTCCATTCGGAATGCCCGGGCATGGCGGATTGACAATGAGAAAGAGCCAATCTCTTTCTTCTGGCGAGGAGGCGATAATTGAAGTGGAAGTAGATCCGGCCGCCCATGGTCCGCAAGGCACGGGTCCTGCCAAAAAAGTTGTCTACATTGAAACGGATGATTCTCAAAGACTTCAAATGATTCTGGACATTAATGTTACCCCTTAAATAAATGAAAAAATCAAAATTAATGCAAACAGAGATTCTCTTTCTTTCTCTTGTCGGTATAGTCGCCTTGGTTTATGTTTACGAAACTTTTATTGGAAAGAATTATCAAAAGTTAGCCATTAAAAGTGATAAAACGGCGAAAATTCTTGAAGAAAATTATTCGCAAAAAATTATTCCCGAAAACGGAGTCGTGTTGCCGGCAAAGTGGGGAGATTCGGGAGCGAGGATGATAAGCGCCGGAGTAATAGACAAATCCAAATTGGAAGAATTGTATGCCGGACGGGGAGGATTGAAGGGCGAAGAAAAAAAGTTGATGGAAGGACTTGATAATGGCAACCTTAAAATCACTAGAGAGAATTCCAGTTTCGTTTTGAATTTGTTGTGGGCACTCGGTCTTGGCAATAAAAATGAAATTTTGGAAAACGGGCCGATGAGCGACGAGAAATACGGCGGAGCCGGAAATTTCGCTTCAACTGGCGGGTGGACATTGGCTCGGGGCAATGCGATGAGTCATTATTCAAAACATCAATTTATAGTTTTAACTCCCGATGAGCAAGTGCTCGTGGAAAAAGTTTCCAAAAATATTTATCGCCCCTGTTGCGGCAATTCCACCTACTTTCCGGACTGCAATCACGGCATGGCAATGCTCGGCCTCTTGGAACTAATGGCTTCGCAAGGTGTCTCTGAAGAAGAGATGTATAAGTCGGCTTTGGCGGTAAATTCTTATTGGTTTCCTGATACTTACATAACTATAGCTAAATACCTGAAATCTCAAGGCAAGGATTGGGTCAAAGCTGACCCGAAAGAAATTCTTGGTTTTGATTATTCAAGCGGAGCAGGCTTCCAGAAAATTAAGAGCAAAACAGAAAATTCC
>JBBUED010000005.1:0-14348 GCA_038078215.1 Patescibacteria group bacterium
AAGATTGAAGCGCCTCTCGGCATTCCTCAAAAGCTGGGAGGCGATACGAAAGAAAGTCAGGACAAACTTGTCAACACTCTCGCGGAGGAAAATAAAAGTCTCGCCAACATTCGCACCGGCAAAAAAGCTTTTTGGACGGAAAAATTTACCTACCCTCTTTCTCAAATTGTCGTGACTGATGATTATGGATATTCGCGAAAAACAGGAGAATACTCTCTCGCCCACAAAGGCACGGACTTTCGCGCGAAAGAAGGAACGCCGATTATGGCGATGAATAGGGGAGTCGTGAGAATCGCGCGAACCTATCGCAATTACGGAAAAGTCGTCGTGATTGACCACGGGCTCGGACTTATTACATTCTACCTGCACTTCTCAAAAATAAAAGTAAATGAAGGCGAACTCGTAAAACATGGTCAGATGATCGGACTTAGCGGTCAGACCGGCTACGCTTTAAGCCCGCACCTTCATTTGAGCATTAGAATCAATAATAATTCCATTGATCCGGTAAAATTTATGGATCTTTTTAAATAACGCGTTTGGGAATATAATAAATATATTAAAATTTTTTCTCTTTCCTAAAACCCTGCCTGACGGCAAGCAGGCTAACACCTAAAACCTATAAACTAAAAATTAACATATGCCTTACAAAATAAATGAACACATAGCCGACATAAGAATCGCGGCGCGTGGGAAAAATTTAGAACAGCTCTTTACCGACGCGTTTCTCGGAATGATGTACATAATGAAGCCTGTGCAAAAGTTTTCGCCGGAAAAGATAGAGCGGGAGATATCTCTGGATTCTATGGACACTACGGCGCTCCTCGTGGATTTTCTTAATGAGGTTTTGTCTCTCGCGATTGCGAACAAAGAGTCCTACACGCATGTTATTTTTTATAAAATCCAGCCGGAGAGCCTGCGAGCCAAGCTTTTTGGAGTTTCCGTCGAGTCATTTCACAGAGATGTCAAAGCTGTGACGTACCATGAAGCGGAGGTGAAGCAGACGGCGGACGGAGCGTGGGAAACGACTCTTATATTTGACATCTAGCCTGTCTTTATTTCCTGGCAATAAAGTCCCTCGGGGCAAAGCCACGGAGTATTGGACTATAGTTTGACTTCGCTCGGACGCCATGAAAGCTCGGAAGTTTTCGCGGCGCTCCTCGCTCGTCAAAATAAAAAATGCGGTTGCAGTTGTCTATTTCTCTCCATCTAGTAAAATTACTGGAAGATTATTAATTTATGGCGATTTAATATATGAAAACAAATAAAGGCAAGTTTCAAATTTCCAAAGAAGAACATTTGGGATGCGCGCCGAGGCTTAAGGGCGTTGTCAAAAATTTGGGCATAAAACCGGCGCGAAAAATGAAGAGGAAAGGAGAGGTTCACATGAGAGTTTCAGAAATAAAGAAAAATCTTAGATAATGTCGGCGATATTAATCGCAAAAATTTGTAATGAACATAAGAATCATTTTAACTCTGATTGGTCTCGCGACAGGCTGGTTTTTGTTTGAGGAAATAATCATCGGCGCTATCGTATTCATAACATTCGGCGTTATCGTATGGTTTGGACATAAGAAGAAGCAGAAAAGTTATAAAGTTCGTCAAGTCTATAAAGTTACAAAGTCAGAATATCCAAATAAAAACTGTTAAAAGTTTATAACTTGGAAACGAAACATCCAAGTGATATATCCATTGACTATCTTGAATCATTCCATTAGTCTTAATTTCAGATTTTGTACTATTTAAAAAACCAAAAAATTTTCTGAAAGGAGAAAGAAATTGGGTAAGATAACGATTTTCGGACAAGCGGGGACTGGAACAACTTCGGTGGGTGAGAATTTGGCAAAAGCTCTTGGTTATAAGTTTTTGTCTAGTGGTAATTTGTTTAGAAGTAAAGCGGAAGAGCTTGGAATTGAATTTTATAAATTTGAAAAATTTTGTCAGAGGAATCCGAAGTATGATCTTGAAATTGACAAAACTATTGCAACATTCGGCAAAAAAAATAACAGTTTTGTCGTGGAAAGCCGCCTAGCCTATCACTTTATCCCGGACTCACTTAAGATAAAATTGACTTGTGACTATATAACTAGAATCAGGAGAGTGGCAGGAAGGGACGGAATAGCATTTTCCGCGGCTTCGGAAAAAACAAATTTTAGAGAAGATGTTGCCAAGAAAAGATACCGTAAACTCTACGGCATTAAAGATTTTGGGTCTGATAAAAAATTTGACCTCATTGCGGATACTTCCCGAAAATCTGCGGAAGAAATCGCGGCAATGATTATTTCAAAATTTAAATTGCCATTTCCGTTTCATCCTTTAGGTTTATTTGTTTCCGTCGCGAAGCGGGAGACAAGCAGGTAGGCGAAGGAAAATTTTTAAGGAGGTAAATAGTGAAGATAAAGATAAATAAAAACGGCGATGTCGTTTACAGCAGGGGTTTGAAAACTTTAGTCACGAATATGGATGCCAAAGTTGACGATGAGATTTTTGAAGCGGGAGCGAGTTATCGTCTGACAATTTATCATTTCTTTTTTTCCAAAATTCTTATGAATTCCGTTGCTGTCGCGTTATTCGTATCAACATTCGCTCTCGTGATTTGCGTCGTTGTCCGCGAATTGAGAATCTACGCGCTTATGGCTGTCAAAGTTTCAGCCTCCACGGCGGGAATATTCATAGGTCTGCTTATAAACCGTTCCGTCTTTTGGAAAATTTTTAAAAAGTGATATTTTGTTTTGTCTTAAGACCCTGTCCAACTATTGAAGTTGGGCAGGGTCTTGTAATCTATTTACTATTTATTTAGTCGCCACTTTTTTCGGACTCATTCCTTTTGCTTTTATCTTTGCTTATTCTTATGAATTACGAAACGCAAAAATTCAGGGTCCCAGGGTCGCAAAACTCTTTGTTTTTTTAAGGTGTTTTTGTTCAATAGACCTGTAAATTTTTGCGTTTCGTAATTCAAAGTAACACGGGAGTTCGCTTACTCTTGATGGAGAAATCAAATGCGTGGTATTATTACTTGGCATCACTCAATCCGCCGATGAGATTTAAAAAAGCGCCAGTGTCGTTATGAATAAAAATAATTTTATCATTAAGAATAAATTGATTCTAACTTCCGTTTTAATCTTCATCAGCCTTTTCATTTTAGGAGTGCAATTACTGCCGTATATTTACGGAGGTACGCCCGGGCATTATCATAGCCCCCTTGAGAAGTGCGGATGGCCTTACGGTCGCTGCAAAATATAGATTTGGCGGTTTCTTGAATGAAGGAAAATCTTTTTTGATAGACGCGAATCTTTTATGAAAACGATATTCATTTTAATTTTAGTTTTTACGGCAACCGCGGCGGGATTGTTTTTTATAAATAAAAAATCATCCAAAGACAATTCGACCGCCGTTCCTTTCCGAAATTTAGACGAAGCTCACAAATCGTCCGGCGGAAGCAAAGTCTCCTCGGAAGAAATAATTAACAGCGATGATTTTGAAAAAAATAATATGAAACTTTCAAGTCCCGCTTTTGAAAACAATCAATACATACCGGCGAAATACACTTGCGACGGCGGTAATGTAAATCCGCCTTTATCAATAACCGGCACGCCCGAAGAAACAAAAAGCATTGTCCTGATTGTAGACGACCCGGACGCGACGAATGGCGATTGGGTGCATTGGACGGTATTTAATATCGCGCCGAACGCCAAAGAAATCAAAGAGAATTATGCGCCCGCCGGTTCAATCGAGGGCAAAACAAATTTTAGAAATCCGGGATACGGCGGACCTTGTCCGCCAAGCGGGATTCATCATTATCAATTCAAACTTTACGCGCTGGACGCGGTTTTGAATCTTGATGCTACGGCCGGCAAGAAAGACATAGAGAAGGCGATGTTCGGGCGCGTATTGGCTCAAGATTTGCTTGTTGGATTATACGAAAGAAAATAAATTATAATTGTCATTTTTATGTATACTCATCATAAATCAAGAATTATCGCCCGATTTGGAATATTGTTTTTATTCCTGACTTTTGGCATCTGGGAAATAATAGATCCGAATTATTGGATCGGTTTCGCCCCGTCACTTGTCGCGAAATCAGCCGGCGCTCTTTTGTTGGTCAAAATTCATGGTATCATTCTTTCAATAGTCGGCGCGGGAATTTTTTTCAGCAAGCATGTCAAATTTTTCGCTTTTTTCGCGACTGTCATAATGGTTCAGATAGTCGTGTTCCTCTGGCTTGCGTCGGGTTTTACCGACTTACTGGTCAGGGACACTGCCATATTGATTTTCGCGGCATCTTTGATGTTTTAGTTTAACGGGGTAAACGGCTGGCTTTTTGTCGGTCGGCGTTGTTTTCAATTATGCTGAAAAATAGTCTTAAAAACATAAAAGAGATTTTTGAAAAAGCGAAAAAAGGCGATAAAAAATCTTTTTCGGAAATACACGAGGCCTATTTTAAGCCTTTGTATCGCTATGTATATTTGAGAATCGGCAATAAGGCTGAAAGCGACGACCTCGCTCAAGATATTTTCATCAAGGCTCTAAACTCCGCTGAATATCCGGCTTCGCGCGATTATTCGCCCATCTTTCATTTTTACGATATTGCAAGAAAATCGGTGTTGGATTGGAAAAGAAAAAGAAGAAGCGCCGTGTTTGCTGAAGATAATATTGAAAATTATTCAGACGCGAAAGCGGGCAAATCGGATGAAAATCTGAAGGATGAAGAATTTGATAATTTTCATAAGGCTTTGCGGGAACTGCCGGACAATGAGCAAGATGCCGTCATTTTTAAATTTATCGGCGGTCTTTCAAGCGGAGACACGGAATCGCTTTTGGGTGTATCGGTGCGGACAGCGCTCCGTCTGGAGGCGCAAGGTCTGATATCAATTAGAGATATCTTGAAGAAACAATATGAACGACAACTTTAACCAAAATAAAATGTCTGATATTGAAGAAGCTCTCAAACTAAAAGACGAGGGCAAGCGGCTGCCTTATATTATTAAAAAATTTCCAAATTGCGAGTCTGAAATAAGAGAGGTTTTTGGAACAGTCGCTTTTTTAAAGGAGAATGCGGAAAAAATCGGGGCGCCGGTAAATGTTTTCAAGACCTTGCTTAGCAAAATGCCCGGCAATTCTTCTGTTCGGCTTGAAACGCGTCTTAAAAAAGAGATTGAGCTCGCAAACAATAACGCCCATGTTCCGAAGACTGGGGATTATGAAAACGCAAAGAATGGCGGCTTGTCAATGTCTGAATCCGAAAATGACAAGATGTTCGGCAAATGGAAAATCATAGCGTCAGTGATAATCTTGGCGATAATCATGGGATTTATCTTGCTCCGAAGCGATTCAAAAATGAAAATAGATTCAATCAATGAAAATATTAAGCCGCCTCAAAATTCGGATAAATTAAGCTCGGCTTCAAGCGCCAATAATATTTCATCGTCAGCCAATGACGAAGCGAGGAGGTAGCCGTTCTAAAAAACTTTTAAAACCGCCGAAACCCGGTGTTTCAAATTTGTTTCAATTCCGATTTGTGAAAACTCGGGTTGTGATATAATTTTAAAATGAATAAAATGCGAATCGGCGTATTAAGAGGCGGACCTTCAAGCGAGTATGAGGTTTCTCTAAAGACTGGCGGTAATGTTTTAAAAAGTCTGCCGGAAAAATATCAGCCGATTGATATATTTATAGACAAAGCGGGAGTGTGGCATATTCAAGGTATTCCGCATAAGCCTTACGAAGCTTTCAAAAAGGTGGACGCGGTTGTGAACGCGCTCCACGGAGAATACGGTGAAGACGGCAAGGTGCAGAAAATTTTAGACACTTTTTCCATTCCTTACACCGGCTCCAAGACGCTCCCTTCGGCGATAGGGATGAACAAAGCGCTTGCCAAAAATATTTTCAAGTCTCACGGAATCAAGACGCCTTTTTATAAAGTAGAATCCAAAAGCGATGATGCTGATGAAATCGCGCTTAGACTTTTTAACACCTTTCCTATGCCGGCGGTCGTAAAGCCGATTGCGAGCGGTTCATCCGTCGGTGTTTCCATCGCCCACACTTTTCAAGGTCTTACGGAAGCTCTTTCAAAAGCTTTTCAATATTCCGATAAAGTCCTCGTTGAAGAATACATAAAAGGCAGGGAAGCCACTTGCGGAGTGGTGGACAAATTCAGAGGAAAAGATTTTTATTCTCTTTTGCCGATTGAAATCATTAAACCGGAGAAGTCTGACTTTTTTGATTACGAAGCCAAATATTGCGGAGGTTCGCAAGAAATTTGTCCGGGGAATTTCAGCCAAAGCGAAAAGGAGGCGATTCAAAATCTTGCCATCGCGGCTCATAAAGTTTTAGGACTTAGGCACTATTCCCGTTCGGATTTCATAATTTCGCCGAGGCGGGGAATATACATACTTGAGGTGAACACTCTGCCCGGTCTTACCGCCGAATCTCTTTTGCCTAAATCTTTGAATGCAGTCGGGTGTTCCTTACCTGACTTTCTTGACCATTTGATAACCCTTGCGCTTGCGGGCAAGTGATAGAAAAACTTTCTGAATTATGTATACTGTCAAAATATGGAGAAAGACAGAAAGATAAAAATTCTAATCTTGGCAGCCGGAAAAGGAAAAAGAATGCAGAGCGAATTGCCCAAAGCTCTCTTGTCTGTTAAAGGAAAAAGTATGGTCAGTCATGTATTAAATTCCGTAATGGAAGCCTCGGGAGAAAAACCAGTAGTGATTGTCGGACATAAGTCTGAGCTTGTGCAATCCAGACTTGGCGATTCTTGCTCATATTCCTTGCAAAAGGACCAACTTGGAACAGGTCATGCTGTTTCTTGCGCTGAAGAAAAATGCGGAGAGGCTGAAAATATTATCGTCTTATCCGGCGATCAGCCTTTTATAAAATCTCAGACAATAAAAAATTTGATAAAAAAACATTTGGAAACCGGAGCAAAAATAACTTTCACCACCGCAACACCTCAAGATTTTTTAGATTGGAGGAAAAGTTTTTTTGGTTTCGGAAGAATTTTACGAGAAAATGATAAAGTCATAGGCATAAGAGAATGCAAGGACGCAACCTTGGAAGAAAAAGAGATAAGAGAGGTAAACGCAGGATGTTATATTTTTAATGCAAAGTTTCTTTGGAAAAATCTGAAAAAAATAAGAAACGAAAACGCGCAAAATGAATATTACCTGACTGATCTTCTTCAAATCGCGAGTGAGGATGGCGATAAAATAGAAACCTCACAAATAGAACCCTATGAAGCTTTGGGTGCGAATACAAAAGAGGAACTTGAAATATTGGAAAATTTTTCTCTATAAAAATATGACAAAAATAAATCAAAAGATTTTTAGAGAATATGACATTAGAGGAATTGTCGATGAAGATTTGAGCGAGGATTTCGCTTATGTTTTAGGAAAAGCATTTGCCGAGTATTTGAATGCTCGAGCGGTGAAAAAAGTCTTGGTTGCTAGGGACACAAGGGCAACCTCGGAATCTTATCAGAAAGCGCTGATGCGCGGACTCACGGAGGGAGGATGTGTCGTTTATGATATAGGAATCGCAATAGTTTCCACGCTTCATTTCGCCAGACAGTATTGGAACATTGACGGTGGAGTTATGGTTACCGCCAGCCACAATCCGCCTCAGTATAATGGCTTTAAGCTTTCTCATAAAAATAATTCCGTTTCCGGTGACGAAGTCCAAGAAGTAAGAAAGATAGCGGAAAAAATAGTAAATGAAAAAAATCCGTCAGATTCGGTAGAAGGAGAAATAATTTCATCTCCTGAAGCCAATGATATTTATTATGACGAGATTAAGAAAAGAATTAATCTCAAGAAAAAATTAAAGGTCGTCGTGGATTCTGGCGGGGCTATAGCTGGGATTTTCATACCGAAACTTTTGCGTGACATGGGTTGCGAAGTAATTGAGCTTTATTCAGAAATCAATCCGAATAATCCTCCGCATCCCATTGACCCTTCCGTAACTGTCGCTCACAATGAACTTATAAAAACAGTTTTGGAGACAGACGCAGACTTGGGGATTATGTTTGATGGTGATGCGGACAGGGTTGGTTTTGTGGATGAGAAAGGCTCAATTCATATTGGGGACGATATGCTTGTTTTTCTCGCGCAAAATTATTTGCCGAATAATCAGGGCGCTAAGGTCATTGTTGAAATAACAAACTCGGAAAAAGTTATTGAGGAAGTTCTAAGGCTCGGAGGGGTTCCCGTTTGGAGCAAGTCAGGCTCTTCATTTATTAGGAAGAAAATTCAAGAAGAAAAAGCGTTGTTGAGTGGAGAGACAAGCTGTCACTATACAATAACGAAAGATTGGCATAATTTTGACGACGCTATTTACGCCATGTGCCAAGTGTTGAGAATTCTTAGCGAAAATGCGAAATCATTTTCAGAAATGGTCGCCGCTTTTCCGAAATATTATTCTAGTCTTATGTATAGAATCGGCGTAAAGGAAGAAGAAAAATTTCCACTTATTAAGAATATAATCTCACATTTCCGCCCGCTCTGCGTAAAAACGATTGAATTAGATGGAATAAGAGGATACACTGAAGACGGCTGGTTTATAATTAGAGCTTCAAATACCGGTCCGATTATCTCTCTTCGGGCTGAGAGCAAGACCGAAGAAGGTTTGGAAAAATTGAAAAAATTTATAAAAACCGAGCTGGTGAATTTCCCTCAAGTCAATTTAGATTGGAGTCGCCAGTACGATGCTCATTAGAAGTATAAAGTTCGTCAAGTTTATAAAGTCCATAAAGTGAAGAAAAAAAATAAGAAATATTATAATATCCCGTTCCGCACTTTACAAACTTTATAACTTTAAACTTTATAACTTATTATATGTTAAACCCATACGCATCAAGAAAGCATGAGGAAATGAAAGAGGTTTTGATGAATCCCGAAGCGGCGGGGCCGACAATTCATTATTATATGATTCGCGGGGGGAAAGATAAAAGAAATGTGACGATTCTTGAAAGCGGAACAGTCGGCGGGGAATACATAAAAACTTACGGTCATTATCATATTGGGAATCTTGACGAAACTTATTGGATTGCGGAAGGCGAGGGGATTGTGATTTTGCAGAAAAGGAAACTGGACGAAAACGGCAAACCGACAGACGATGAAATAGAATTTTTTCAAGCGATTGCCGTCAAGAAAGGCGACAGTGTATTCATTCCTTCAGGAACGGGGCATCTTTTGGTGAATACGGGCAAGTCATGGTTAGTGACGATTGACGACAGTCCCGTCAATTTTGACGAAGTTAATTCTGTGAGCCTGCCCGGGCATGCCGACTACGAACCGGTCCAAAAAATGCGCGGCTTCGCGTATTATGTCGTTGAAGAAAACGGCAAGCCGAAGCTTGTGAAAAATATAAAATACAAAGAAATTCCAGAAGTTCAGATTCAAGACCTAAAACCTAACACCTACAACCTACAACCTATAACCTAATTCAGCTTTGCCAAAGACTCATTTATTTGGTATATTATTGATGTGAGACTTTCTAAAAAAAATAAGGCGCTGAAAATTCTTTTCGTGACTCCGGAGGCGTCGCCATTCGTAAAAGTCGGCGGACTGGGCGAGGTGATGCATTCTCTGCCTAAAGCTCTCCGTGAAATAGGACATGACGCGAGAATGATGATTCCCAAATATTCTTCCATTGACAGCGCTAAATTTCCCATGACGATGGTTGAAGAGAGCTTGTTTGTTCCGAGAGGGGAAGCTGCGGGTGCGTCTGAAGACCATATGACATGCAATGTTAAAAAGTTTTTAGATCCCGATAACGGGAATGCAGTCACATATCTCTTGGAAAATGAAGAATATTACGAGCAGAGGGGAAGCGTCTACGGATACGATGTTGACCCGACTAGGTGGGCGCTTTTATCCAGAGGAGCCTTGGAATTTATACGAGTAAACAATGAATGGCGGCCGGATGTGATTGTGGCGTCTGACTGGCAGGGCGGTTTTATTCCAAATTACATTAAAACCGTATACAAAAATGATCCCGTGCTTTCAAAAATCGCCACTGTTTTTTCAATTCACAATCTGTATTTTCAAGGAATGTTTGACCACCGCTTTACCAGCGAAATGGATTATGACGACGGACAATCAGCCATACCGCCGATCGGCGACCCGCGTATGTCAAAAATGAATCTTATGAGAAGGGGAATAAGATACGCGGATGTCATAAACACGGTTTCGCCGAGTTATGCCAGAGAGATTACCACGCCGGAGTACGGCGAGCTTTTGGACAATCTTTTGCAAGAACGGCGTTCGCATCTCTTCGGAATACTGAACGGAATCAATTATGACGCTTACAATCCGGAAACTGATTCTTACATAAACTTTAAATACAACGCTAAAAATCTCAAGGAGCGTTCCAAAAATAAAGAAGCTTTAAGGCAGAAATTCAATTTGCCTCAAGGTGATAATAAATTCATTTTAGGAATGGTTGGACGTTTAAGCGAGCAGAAAGGCTTTGATATATTGATGGAAGCGATTGAGCCAATGCTTAATAATTTTGAATTTGAAATGGTTGTCGTCGGGCAAGGCGATTCAAAATATATGTCTTTCTTTACAGAACTTGAGAAAAATCATCCGAACATAAAAACCCATCTATCTTTTGATGCCATCTTGGCTCGTGTTATATTCGCCGGCGCTGATGCGATTCTAATACCTTCTAAATTTGAGCCTTGCGGACTTACCCAAATGGAAGCGATGCGGTATGGTTGCGTGCCGATTGTCAGAAAAACCGGCGGTCTTGCCGACAGCGTGGAAGATTATAATCCAACCGAGCAGACAGGCACTGGTTTTGTTTTTGAAAAGTTTGATAAATTCGCGTTATTTGGAACGATGATACGCGCTCTTGAAACCTACAAATATCCGAAATTCTGGGAAGGTATTCAAAAAAGAGCGATGGCCGCCAATTTCTCTTGGGCCAATTCCGCGAAAGAATACGCTGAAATTTTCAAAAAAGCGATAGATTTTAATTTGCATCCTAATAAATAAAATCACCAGAAACAAAAATTATGAAATGGGCTAATTTTTTGCACATTTATCAGCCGCCTACGCAGAAGCCGATCTGGGTTAAGAGGATAGCGGACGAATCTTATAGGAAATTGTTTAAGGGTATCCTTGAAATACCGAGGGCGCGTTTGTCTTTAAACATCAACAGCATTCTTTGCGAACTTTTAGATCAAAATGGCGCGATGGATGTGATTCAAAATATTAAAAAGCTTGTTGAAAGAGGAAACATAGAGCTTACCGGTAGCGCCAAGTATCACGCTTTTCTTCCACTTTTGCCGGAATCGGAAATTGAAAGGCAGATTTTATTGAATGAAGAAGGTCTGAATAAATATTTCGGCAAAAACTGGAAAAAAGGAGGTTTCTTTTCGCCGGAGATGGCTTATTCAAAAAAGGTGGTGGAAGTCGTTAAACGGCTTGGATACAGGTGGATTATTCTTGACGAGATGGCGTTTCCTGCAGGTAAAGAAATGCGGAAAGATACAGTTTATGAAATTGAAGGATTGAAAGATTTTTTCGTATTTTTTCGAGAGAGAAATCTTTCTTTTAAAATTTTGTCAGCTTCTCAAATAGGAGTGAAATCAATTCTGAAATCGCTTGAGCCAAATTTCGGTCAAAAAGATTATACCATTACGGGAATGGACGGCGAGACTTTCGGACATCATAGGCCCGGGCTGGAGCATCTTTTCTTTGACTTGCTCAAAGAGAATAAAATTGAACCGCTTATGATAAGCGATATTTTGGAGCAATTCCCAAAGAGAGAGATAATAGAACCGAGAGAATCCACTTGGGCGACTATGCCGAATCATTTCAAAACGAATCAGCCTTTTTTCAGATGGAAAAACAAAGATAATGCCATTCAAGTCTGCCAATGGGAATTAGCCAATCTCGCCATAGATGTCGTAGGGCGAAATGAAAAGCAGAAGACGCGGGAACTTCTTGACGGAGCCGTCCACTCCGACCAATTCTGGTGGTCATCCGCTAGACCTTGGTGGAGTTTGGAAATGATAGAGAGGGGAGCCAATGACCTTAAAACCGTTATTTATAATTCTGAAACTTCAACGGAACAGGAAAAGAACAGAGCTGATGAACTGTATAAAATGATAATTTACACAGGCTTTGAATGGCAAAGAAGCGGACTCGTGGATGAAATTTCCAGAAGCGAAGACGAAGAAATCCGCGAAAGGCTTGAAGAAAAAGAAAAGCTTTTTGTTACCAAAGACGAGTATGAAAATATGATCTCAAATCTGAAAGAGCAGATGAAAACGGCTGCTGATTCGGAAGAATTTCATCGCGCGGCTATGATAAAAGACAGGATAAGAGAGTTGAAGGAAGAAATGAAAAAGGGAGAAAAGTCAGAAGAAGGAAGCGTGGAAAGACGCGATTTGATGTCCTAAAATAGGAGTTTGCTTGGTCGCTCAATCGTTCCCGTCATTCCAGCACAATAAAAGTTGCAAAGCTCATCAAGTTTATAAAGTTCATAAAGTAGAGAGAGAAAATAAAGGAGGCTATCATATAAAAGTGGAAGAGTTAAATAAAAACAAAGAATGGTTTGAGAAATTCAAACAAAGCCAAGAATATCAGGGTTTTTCAAAAGAACCTGTGGCGTATTTTTGCGCGGAGTTTGCTCTTGCGAGTGATATGCCCACCTACATAGGCGGGCTTGGCGTCTTGTCCGGCGATTATGTTAAAGAAGCGGGCGATAGAGAATTTCCCATTGTCGGCATCGGCTTGTTTTATAGCGAAAGCCACGAGTTGAATGAAAATTCGCCGGAGAAAAATAACGGAACGATAAAGGGGGCATATCCCCGCGAAAACGGATTGAGTTTGGCCGTTGACGACAAGCAAAACAGAATATTAATTTCTCTGCCCATTCACGACAGAGTGGTCTGGGCGCAAGTATGGAAGTGGGTAGAAGGGAATTCGTCAGTTTATTTATTAGACACGAATATTCCGGAAAACGAACAGAACGACCGGCAAATCACTGCTCGTCTTTACATTCCAGACAAGGAAATGCGACTCAAGCAGGAAATGGTTTTGGGTATTGGTGGTTCACGGCTTCTTCAGGCGCTTAAAATACACCCGTCAGTCTATCATTTGAACGAGGGGCATTCAGCTTTTTTGGCATTGGAGCTCGCTAGATACGAAGTGGAAAGGAGAAATGTTGATTTTGCCAAAGCTTGTTCTTTCGCCTCCCAGCATATCGCTTTTACCAATCACACTCTCGTTCCCGCCGGCAATGAATTATTTAGCAAGAACCTCGTGAGCGCGATGGCGTATAAATATGCCGAGGAGCTTCAGGTGCCGATAGCCGAACTCGTATCGCTCGGGTCAATACAAGATTCAAGTCTATTTTCAATGACCACTCTTTCTTTGAGATTTTCAAGCAAAATAAACGCGGTGAGCGCGCTTCACGCCAGAAAGGCAACGGAAATATTCAGCCCGCATAAAATGGAGAATGTGACCAACGGGATTTATGTTGGAGGCTGGGATTCGCTTGGAACTGATAGCAAAAACGAATTATGGAAAAAACATCAAAAAAATAAAAATGCGCTTCTTTCCAGGATAAAAGAGAAAAGCGGGGAAGAGTGGAGCGAAAACATTTTGCTCATAGGCTGGGCGAGGAGATTCGTGCCTTACAAACGGCCGCTCGCAATTTTGGAAAATATTCAGGAATTAAAAAAAATGGCAGGGACAAAGGGGCGGGAAATTAAAATCGTTTTTGCCGGACACGCGAGCGAGGGTGACGAGGAAGGTGAAAATATCTTGAAAGAAGTCCGCCGAATAATCACCGAAGATTTGAAAGGCGTAGCGGTCTTCCTGCCGAATTATAATTTGGAATTGGCGAAACTTCTCACTTCAGGATGCGACGTTTGGCTCAACACTCCGGTCGTCGGCTCCGAAGCCTGCGGAACTAGCGGTATGAAAGCGGCCCTAAACGGCGTCCTGCCTCTTACCACGAAAGACGGTTGGGTGGACGAGGTGGATTTGACTGGCATAGGGTGGATTTTGGAAGACACTGACATCAACTATAAGATATTGGATATTCTTGATAAAAGCGTTATTCCGATGTATTATAAACACCTTGAAAATCCGAACGATTCAAGCTCGCAGTGGCTCGCCCGAATGGAAAAAGCGAGAGAGCTAATTCTCGAAAAATTCACCATGACCCGCGCGCTTAGAGAGTACATTGAAAATATTTATATTCCGATATCAAAACAGAGGCATCAGATCTAATATGTCTCACTAGGACGTTTCGTTCCCAAGTATGTTTTTATGGGCCTGTAGCTTAGTTGGTAGAGCGCCTCATTTGCAATGAGGAGGTCAGCGGTT
>JBBUED010000006.1:0-14613 GCA_038078215.1 Patescibacteria group bacterium
GAGGCAGGGGCCTTAAAAGTCCCTCGAGGGTTCGAATCCCTCCCTCTCCGCATTGACAATTTAGTATCGGTGTGACCTGATTACTCACGAGAGTAGTGCGACCCGACTACTATTGAAAATGGTATGAAATACATAAGAAAATTTCTAAATCTTCTGATACACGGAAGTATGTATGTGCTGGATACGAATATCCTGGTTGCTCGCAAAGGAGAGTTGGATAACAGAATAAAAATACTTCCGAAATTCTTCAGAAGATTTTACATTACTGAATATCTTGAGGCGGAGAAAAAATTTCTTATAGAAAAAGGTTACCAGGAAATTTTCAATTGTAAAACAAAAGTACTAAATTTTGAGTCT
The DNA here is from genome assembly GCA_038078215.1 of Patescibacteria group bacterium. GTDB lineage: Bacteria > Patescibacteriota > Minisyncoccia > Phycocordibacterales > GWA1-40-21 > GWA1-40-21. Next base: position 358 of record JBBUED010000006.1, read on the forward strand.
CTTAGAAAAGAGTTTCCTGACACATGTGTTCTGTACCACAACTTTGTTACAGCTATGCATAATCCCGCTCATATCACTAGTCCATACTTTTTAAATGAGGCATTTATCAATCTGGAAAAGAACAGCTATAAACTCAATAAAAATCAAGAAAAGGTGAAGATATGGCTATCAGATATGATGGCAAGTTACGCAAAAAGTACATATTCAAGTACTGGAAAACCAAAATCCGAAGAAGCAAGAATATTAGATGAATCCTATCAAAATCACATAAGGAAAAAGAGGAAAGCCGATCCAAAACATGCTAATTATTTAAATGACTACAGATCATTATCCTTATCTTTAATTAATTGCCTGCTCAGAAAAACTAACACGACATATGTAACTTCTGATTCAGATATATTAATTGCAGTATGTAATTTAACTGAAGCTATCGCTCAACAGATATCATTTAAATATTTTATTCTTGAAAAAATTAAACAAGAAGGAGCGACTAGACTTTGGCGTGGAAAAGAGAAGTTTCGTTTTGTTATTGATTTCAGCCCATTCAAAGAATTCGTCGCCAAACAAATGCAATGTTTTGCACTAAGTCTCAAAGAAAAAAGTTTTTACTTTCGCGTGATTTTCTGGGATCAGAAAAATCAAAAGTATGTAGACTGCCTCCGCCTAAATTTTGATAAAGACGGACGGGATATGATGCTACATTCACATGGTCAACTTGCTTGCCCTTTTGTATGCAATAGCAATCACGGAAACATGTTCAGGTATAAATACGAATTTACGAAGGAACTGACTCTCAATGTTGAGGTTTATCCAAAAAGTATACGGGTACCTTTCTCCGTGTTTGTTACTTCTGACCAGCATAAAAAGTCATGTAAATATATCCAACAGAATGATGATTTTAGAAAATTCACCGAATTTGAACCGCCTGGTCTCCCACCTCTTTTTGATCGATAGTTTATTTCTCCTCAACTAGCGTTAGTTTCTTGTCCTTGTAGATGATCCTCGATCGCAGATTCGCCAGTAGCTCTCGCTTCTCACTCGTCATGCCTTCCTTAAGAATATATTTGGCGTAATTGCGTATATCAGCCTCTTTGTTATTTTGGATTTTTTCTGTCGCTCCAAGCACTGATCTCTGAAAAATATTGAACCGAGCAATTTCTTCCTCCAATTTCTTTCGCATACCCAGTTCGTTAATATCCACCTTGTCTAATATTTTTAATAATTCAGTAATCAATTCCTCCTCCCTGATATATTTATTCTTGCAATTTCGATCTCGTGCCCTGGAACAAGAATAGTAAATATACCGGTTAGCCCCGCCCCCGACTAATTGTTTCCATTTCTCTTCAGCAGAGATACCCGAACCGCAATACCCACAGGTGAATAATTTAGTGAAAGCAAATTCTTTCGTTTCTCGCACTATCTGATCGCGCTTCAGTTGAGCTTTCGCTTTTTCAAACAATTCCTGTGTTATGAGTGGGGTATGTTTTCCTTGATACCAGTTTCCGCTTCCGATCGGTCTTTCGAAGACTCCATAATAAAACGAGTTCTCAAGTATTCGGTACACTCCGCTTAGAGTGAGGGGCTTGTTGCCTCTGGTGTAGAAGTTCAGCTCAAACTTTAGCCAGTTGTACACCTTTCGCCCTGACCATTGCTCATATGCCACTTTCTCAAACATCTTTCTTATAGTCGGTGCTCGCAATGGATCCACAATCACCTGACACTTCTTGTCCATCAATCCTTGAATTAGGTACCCAAGTGGCGGTGTTCCGGACCATAGTCCCATCTCCGCCCTCGTTCGTAGACCACGCTTAACATTTATTCCTCGGTTATCATTCTCGAGCTTTGCTTGACTCCCTAGAATCATCAGGAGAAACTTTTCGCTTGGTGAATTTGTAAATCTTTGCCCAAAGGCAAGCCGGGAGAAAAACTCTCGATTATATCTTGGAAAAGTGCCATAAGTCTTTCGTCGGATGTTCTTTTCCCAAGAATTTCCAAAAGAATATCATGGTCGACGGAGTCGAAAAATTTCCTCACATCCAACTTCAAAACCCACAGCGTCCGGGTGTGATTTCGGGAGAGCTTAAGACCGAGGTTCTGAAATCTTTTAACCGCCCCATGGATGCCTTTGTTTTTTCTCGACGACCAAGAATCAAAAACAAAGATTTTATTCCATTCCGGCTCAATGATCCTGTGGACGGCATGATGAAGCAACCGATCGCGAACCAATGCCTTATGAATATGGCGGCGTTTCGGATCGCTAACATAAAACGAGACATAGCCACTGTGCTTGTAGTCTCCGTTTTTCAAATCCTCATGCAATTTAAAAACGTGATCTTCGAGATTTATCTCGAATTCAGCCACATCTTTTTTGTTGGCTTTTTCTTTTTTGAATTCCGTCCAAGCGTCGAACAGGTTATCCAAAGAAATGATTTTATCGAACATAAATATGAATAATAATACCACTAATAACGTACAGTTGGCTCACCAGACTCCGCTGTTTCAGGCAGTTTATAAATTATATGTTGCTTGGCACGTGCGATGCGAAACGATTCCCAAGAAAGACAGATTCACGATCGGGCAAAAAACAGAAAGTCTTTTGCTGGATGTTCTGACTCTCGTGGTTACCGCATATCACACCAAAGAGCCTGCGTATAAAAGAGAAATTTTGGCCAAAGCCAATATTTCATTGGAATGCGCAAAGATCACGATCCGATTAGCGAAAGACGTGAAGGCCCTCGAACAGCGTTGGTACGTAGAATACGAAAGCCGTCTGCAGGAAATCGGCAAACAGCTCGGAGGCTGGATGAGGCAAACGCAAAACTCGCCCTTTAAGTAGGCGAGCTTCGCAACACTTCGGGAAAGGGAAACGCCGAGATTGCCATCACGGTTGTCAGGCTTCCACCTGTTGCCGTTCACGCCCCTCGCGTCGAAATTACCGAGATTCACGAGGTTGCCGTCGGGGTTCAGTGACGTTTCCTTTTACGCTCTTCCATCTGTGGCAACAGCCTTTCATGCTAATGGGACATGACAAGCTTGTATAAATATGTGCGCACTCCATAAGATCGATTTACCTGCGCGAGAAAAGCGTAAGCAGTGTAATTAATTGGCGAACATGATCCGTAAACCATGCTTCATTAGCCGAGTTTATTATATCACACCTTAAGCGCTTAAAAAAATCGCGCGGAAAAATCGACTCCCTAAAGGGAGTCGATTAATCAAAGGATCAAATAACAAAAACCAAAGTTACAATCTGCGGGAAAGGGAAACGCCGAGACCGCCAGCACGGTTGCCAGGCCCCCACCTGCAGCCGTACACGCCCCCCGCGTCGAAATAACCGAGAGACACGAGGCGGCCGTCGGGGTCCAGTGACGTAGACCATGAATACGTATCCGAGAGCAGACGTTTATTATTTCTGTCGTAATACATGGCAACATCATATATTGTCTCTGGAATGCTTTGACGGGACAGTTGCGTGATCTTTAGCTCAGAAAGCTCTTTGGCTGCTTTTTGCCAATCTTCATCGATAAGCTTGGCCAGGTTCTTTTTCTTGGATTCGAATTCAGTAATCGCCTTGGCATATTCTTCCGGAACATCCATCCCCTTAAAAGCTTTATTTCGAAGGGCATCTATAATAACTTCAGTTTGTTCAAGATAATTTTTGTTTAGGCTTTCAGATAGAACTTCTCTTGACACCAATGCCCAACCAAGACGAGGGACTTCCTTTGAAAAGAATTCTTCTCCAATCCAATTCTTCCAACCATCTGGTGAATTTAGAATGCCACCCTTTCCTTCTTTTTCCCATTTTTTCAACAAAATCTCATTCATGGCTTCCATAGACATCGGCTTGCCGTCCGCGGTCTCGTTTACTCTTAATACGAGCATCTGACCCATTTTTTCTGCACGTTCAAGTTCTTCCACTGAAAATGGAACTCCAGGAACTTCCTTAAGACGGACGCCGAAAGTTTTCTCAACTTCTTTAGGGCCGAATACGTTTTCCTTGCCAAGTTTTTCAATAGCCACCTCAATCTGTTCTGCGACAGGTCCTTCCAATTTTGTTTCCGATATCGCTTCAGTCCTCTTGGCTTCCGGATTTGCTTTTTCTGCGGTCTTTTCCTCTCTCTCTGTTCCTTTGCGTTTAGATTCAGCGACTTTCGGTTTGTATTCAACAAGCCTGATTAATTCGCCGAGTTTTTTTCTGTCCGCTTCGCTCTCAAGCTTATTGGAATAATAGTATCTTAGAGCTTGCTGGAAAGTTTCGTTGATGTCTCCAGTATAGAACCGCAAAACAAAATCTCGAACACGGCGAGGTTCCATGCGATCGTCAAAAGTGAACGGCTGGGGCTGATCCTCGGCAACTTTTCTGTTCTTTAGAAGCTCCTTTGCCGCTTTATGAAATTCCTTGTATTTTTCCAAAACTTCCCTCATGCCAGGAACTTCCTGTAATTGTTCCGACGTCAAAGCTTCCTCGCGAGCCCTGAGAAACATATCCGGGGTTACATTTTGAGATTCCGGCTCCGCTCCGAATAGAGCGTCGGTGGAGTATGAGAATGTGCCTTCCGGCAATTCGGTTGGCAATTTTTTATAAACCCATCTTCGAAGCTGAGCTGGATCAAGCGGTTCACGACCGAAATAGCCCTTGCCCGGAGGGTTCATCAAAGCAATTATTTTGGTTCTTTCTTTATTTACCGAAACAGCCTCTGATGCGTCTTCCGAAAGAATTACATCGCCTCCGCGTTCGAGAGAGTCCAAAACTTCGTGCAGACGAATAAGAATGTTTGGTGCGGAAGCGTTGAACTCATCTAGGATGACAACCTTTATTTTACCCTCCTCTTGTCTCAAACCGCTTGTAACCTTGCCATCGGCAAAAATATACTCCGGATCTTCAGGTTTGTTTTTGTGAGGATTAGGAATGTATCGTCCCATCAAGTCTTCAACATCAGTGGCACCGTTTAAGTTTGCGTAGTGAATTTCCCAGCCGAGTTCCGCTGCCATTTTTTTGACGGTCGTAGTTTTACCTAAAGACGTTCCGCCATCGATGAGCAACGGCTCACCACTCAAAAACGCAACAGCAATGTCTCGTTGCATTGGTAAGGCAACTTCTTTGTCATTTATAAAGTCTTTATACTGTTCTCTTCTTGGAACGAACCGGCCGTCACCAGATTCGGATTTTTCAAGACTGACTCCTAAGTAGGCGACATCGGTCTCCGTTTCCGCAATTGGAGTTTTTTCAATGATTACCTCCGGAGCATTTGATGCATCCTTCTTTTCTTGATCCGGAGTAAGGGCATTAAATTGTCTTTCTGGTGAATTCATATATTTATGCTTGAAAAGCAGGGCCCGTGGATGATAAAAGGTCAAAGCCCTTCTCTTGAATTTTATTTAAATTGTCTTTGTCGACCAATAGTACAATTGCAGAATTTTTATAATCCGGAGAAAGTGTTTGTGAACGCATGAGTTTTTTGTCGAAAATCTCAACCTGTCCTGTGGGATATTGGACGATAAAATCATAGACGTCTTTGTCCACATCTCCAGTGATCACAAAATAAGTTTTTGGGGATTTGAAGAGACCGGCGATATTTTCCGATCGCTTAAAATCAAACCCTTCCATCACCTTTGCGAAACTCGCAAATTCCTCATCATCCTTGGCGATCACGAGCCCGACTTCTTTTCCTCCCTGTATCACAAAGAGGAATTCTTCGATAGATTTTGGGTTGCTTGTGTGGGACATAATGTTAAATGTATTATATTAAAAATTATCGTAATTTGCAATGACCTCTTTTATGAGAACGGCCAACTTTTCAGCCATCTCTTTGACCTTTACATTTGCAATACTGTTGGGATAATATTCGCCGACATGTTCGGTCCCTCGACCGACTCCCAAACCGATCAATCGAATGTCGGTCTCTTGAAGAACCTTCTTGATCACCTTGCCAAGCTCATATTTTGAACGAGGGTGCATGGATGATTCTTCGGGAGTGCCGTCAGAAAGCACAACTAAAAACTTTTGATCGGCTTTTTGCTTCGCCAAACGCTCAGATGCTTTTTCAAGTGCCCATCCGTCGTCATTCCATTGAGCTTTGCCTGTGTCACCAGTGTCGTTAACTTCTTCCAGCATTCCGCCCATGTTCTCCCTGATGGGTTTTGACATGGGTTGGCCAAAGTCTTGATATTCGTAAATGCGATCGTTGAATCCGAGAATTTCCAGATTTATGGACAATCGGTTCAAAACTTCCGACAAAACAATCACGGCCTTGAAAGTTTCTTCTATTTTGTTCTCTCTAGACATTGAACCGGACAGGTCAACCAAAAGCGATATCGCATAGTCCTTTTCATCCGGCATTTCCCGTTTTTGCCAAGCCTTGCTTTCCATAGCCGGAACTGATTTTGCCTTTTCTTGGATTCTTCGCTTGATGTCGATGCGTTTGCCGGTCGTGAATCCGCTCTTCCATCCTTTAGCCTTGCGAGCGACGAATATTTCTCGCAACTCAGTTTCCAATTTGTCTATGAGAGGCATAACTTCCTGTCTCATTTTTTCATAGACATTCGCGTCTTTTTTGAGTTCTTTGGCTATTCGTTCCCGATACTTTTTCATTTCTTCCGTGTCAACGCCAGGTAGCCCTTTTTCTGTTTTTTCCGCAGGCACTTTTTTTGTCTCTCCGGGTTCCGCTTTTTCTTCTCGCTCAGCTTTTTTCTCCGGATTGTCAGACAATTTTCCCTGTAACTCTTCGTTCAGTGCATCTTCAAATTCTTTGACAGCGGCTTCCGCTTTTTCGGTCATTTCTTTTTGTTGATCTTCAGGCAGAGAATCAATGTACTCTTTTATTTTTTGCTTAAGCCCTTCGGGCAATGATCCAAGATCAATCGGTTTACCCGTAGAAGCTTCAACAGATGCGGACTCCGGCGCACCCTCTTGATCAGATGGCGAGCCTTCTTTGTCCTTGCCACCGGTTTCTTGATTTGCTTTTTTCTCCTGCTCTTTTTTAGCGTCTTCAATCGCTTTTTTTATAGCACCTTCTAAAGCCTCCTGTTCTTCCGGTGTCAGCTTGTCTTTGAGCTCTTGAGGCAATCCCTGGCCTCCCTCGCCCCCTTCTTGTCCCTCTTGATCTTTCTGCATATCTTTCAAAAGCTCTTGTGTTTTTTGATCCTCCATATCGGCCTCAATAAGCTTTTTGAACTCTGGCCAAATTTCATCGCGATTTATCTCATAAGAAACTTGAGCGTACTTTTTGATAAGCTCCTCGCTTTTATCGGCCTCTTTTCGTGAAGGGTATCTCCACCAAGAGTCCCGTGCCTGTTCAATCGTCGCCCGAACCACGGTTTTGACCTCCTCTGGTAAGTCTGCTGACATTTCCATTTCCTGCCCCTGCACTTCCCGGAACCATTGTTTGATGTATTCAAAACCAGCTTGCATAAAGCGAGGTTGATATCCCAGCTTCTGCGCGGCTTTTTCTTTGGCTTTCCCCTCAAAATCCAAATCCTGTTTATACGCCAAATCCATCTGATCTCGAAACTTCGGATAACTTTCTGCCACAAAATTGTTGTCCCGAGGATCTTCAATGGCATTCATCATAAAAGCGAACCCCGGTTGTTTCCATTCCTCAAGAGGAATGAAGTCGGTCCGACTGATTCTTCTGTGGCCGCCCTCGTGAGAAATGACAAACCGTAAATAATCCATCGGTTTTTCTAAAAGGTCTTTGGGATCAATACGAATTACATTCTCCTTAAAATCCCAATGCCAGCCAGCACCAGGTTGATTGAGCTCTACCGGAATACGAAAATCTTTACCGATAAAATAAGCCAGCGATGAAAGTGTTTGCTGTTTTTGTCTTATCTCCGCCTGTTGTTCGGGAGTGAATTCCGCTAAAACGTCCTTCTCCTTTTTGCGATTTAGCGCATGATAAACCATCTCCGGTTCTGGCGTCGGTTCCTCGCGAGGTATTTCTGGATTTGGTCTAAATTTTTCCATTTTCTATCGCCAATCTTTTCGCTTCTTCATACAATTCATCGGTGTCCGGAACTTCGTTGCTAACAATAACGGTTTGATCAAGTCCTTCGTTGTCCTTGATAAGCGCCTCTCGCGGTTTCGCACCGTTAGCTTCTCCAATAATAGATTCATCTTCCAACCTTTGAATGAAATCCGCCGCTTTTTGATAGCCTATGCCTAGTCTTCGCTGCAAAAAAGAAGTGGAAGCTTTGCCCGCCTTAATGACTTCATTCTTCGCGTCTTCATATAAATCATTGCTAATTGCGGCATTTCCAAGAACAGTATCTAGAATTTCTTTATCCGCTTTTAAATAATCGAGCTCGAACATTAATTCGGTAAATTGGGAATTTTGTATTTGAGAAATTCTTTCAATCTTTGCGTTTAATTCCTCAATTTGCTCTGCTAGAGCGTCTAATTTTTTAACTATGTCCATAACTACAAGTTTACATCAATCTATTCTGTATATCCACATTACGACACATCACGATCACTCTACTTTCTATCATGCCTATTTATTTCCAATCAAATTTTTTATTTTATAATCTTCAAACAAGCGCTTTGCGATATCTTCAGGATTATGAATAGAAGTATCGAACTCATTAATAATATATCCTCCCTCAATCAGCAACTTTTTTAAAATGTACTCCATCTTCATAAATTTTTCTTCATTTGCGAATCGATCTTGCGCGCGATCACGATTTTGACCTAAAGCAACCTGCGCATTATGTCTTTGTAAACGAACTTCATACGGAGCCGTGAGGTAGCAAACCTGATCATACAAAGTGATATATTTTTGTACATATTTTATTAAAAAAACTCGAAGTCGACTATTATTCGCATAGGCATACGCCCAATTTCTATAAGGCGAAGAAATTTGTATTACGACATGAGATTGAAAATTTTTATACCAATACTTTTCTCCGACGCCCTCGAAAGAATAAACGATTGATCTCAAAAAATTCGGGAATTGATACACGCTCACCAACCGAGATAAAAATCTATATGTTTTTGAATTCAGTGGTCCCATATTTATATTGCAAGGAATACCCGCTTGGATAAACATACCCTGCAATGATTTAGCAATAGTCTTTTTACCCGAACAATCCAAACCCTCGATTAAAATGAGGACTGGTTTTTCTACTGTCTTTTTACTCGAAAGAGTTGGTTTCCATTCAGTAATATCCGGTGAGACGCGAAGAGAATCAAGAAAAAAGTTAATTTTAGCAATGAATCTTGCTGTAAATAAAACTGTCCAGAAAAAGTCTCTTCGAAAAGACTCGTGCGCTAATTTTCCCCAGAGTATATGTTTGTTCACTTGGTCGGAAGGCAATGACTGAAAATGAGCAAAGAGGGTCATGCATTTTCGTATCTCATTTTTTCGTCGGCAATACGCATTATAGAAATCTTTGTAAGATGATATTTGATGAAAATGTACTCGGGCATTATCAGCTTTTACAATAGAGCGCGGTCCGTATTTCTTGAGCAAATCGAACGAAAGAAATATATCATCAGCAAGAAGCGACGGATTGGTATCCGGAATATTCCAATCCTTTATAAGAAACGCCCTGCCATGCAAATGTTTTCTCGGACTGAAAATAGTCGGGGTAAGATCATATTGATTTAAAGCTGATTCAAGGAGTGTCTGCTTTTCCCTTTGGATTGGAACAGAAACGGCATAGACTGCTTTTGCGCTGTCGGAACGAGCCGCCAACAAAAGTTCGGATACGCATTCTTTTTCAACAATTACATCAGCATCAAAAAATATAATTGAGGTAATCCCCTCTCTCTTGGCGTATTTTACTATCTCTCTTTGTCCTTCGACCAAGTTTGCTTTCTCAAACTCAATGAGCATTGTTTTAACCTGGGGGTTTGCCTGTATCCATATTTTCAATAGAGGAAGCGTATTGTCTGTGCATCCGTTCGCGCACACAAAAAGATGCCACTCTGAAAGAGTCGAGGTATTTTGAGCAGAATCTCTTACTGAATCCAGCATTGGAATAATGGAAGACTCTTCATTTCTTGCGCAAATTCCTATTCCTAATTTCATATTCGTAATCTCTTTAAAAACTCTGCTTCCCAACTTTCGGCTAGACTTTTAAAATCAAAACCAGAAACGGAAGCAATAGCGGATTGAGAAAATTCTTTTTTTAATTTTTCACTTTTAAGAAAAGAAACGGCCTTATTTACAAATTCGGTATTAAAATTATCCGTTCCTGGTTTCCCTTCAATCAAAAAACCATTTCGTCCATCTTCTACTCTTTCAATAAGAGCAGCTCTCTTGGAGGTGATAATAGGTGTGCTTGTTGCAAGGCATTCAAGAGCACTAATGCAAAACATCTCGTTAAAATCAGTCGGATATAGCATTATCTCACTTTCCGCTTGTATTTTAGCAAGATCTTTTTTTGAAATTCTCTGCAAAAAAGAAACGCCATTAAGATGTTCTTTTGACGAGTAAATATCGCCAAAGATGCGCTTATTCTCTTCGTCTGATGTGCCCCAAAGAGCATAACTTCCTGTTGTCATAAGTGTCGCATCTGGCACTTCTTTTTTTATCGCTGGCCACATTTCGAGAAGAAATTTTAAGCCACGATCCGGAGCACTACAGTATATCGTTTGGTTTTTGATCTTTTTGGTCAACCTGAGTTCGTTAGTATAAATATTTTCATCATAAGCATTGCGGGTTATAAACCAATTTTTTTCATCAATCTTTTCTTTTCTTTCAATGAAGCTTTTTTGAGTTTCAGAAACTGATATCCACATATTTACGATACCTTTTTCATCAAGTTCACTGGCGCCCTCAAGAGCTTCATCCTGAATCAATACTGCGCGAATAGGAGCTTTGAAAACATTATCACGAAAAACCTCTAAAAGCCTCAAAGAAATTACTATGTCAAATTCCTCTCGCGGATCAAGCTCCCAAAGCTGTTTCCATAAAACACCATCATATACGCCGGGCTTAAAACAACAATTGAAAACCGTAACAGAATGCCCTCTGTGAGCAAGCGCCCGAGTCAGAAGAACTAAGTAGCTTTCAGTTCCACCAATACCTTTTCCCTCATAATCTGGAGGGTAAAACGAAAATCGTTTTGCATATATGAATGCGATTTTAAGTTTTTTCATATTTTTCTAAATAATCGTATATTTTTTTATATCCGACAACCCCATCAACTTGAATGGTTGAAATTCCAAGATTAGATGCTGGCTCTATATCATCCAAGTAATTGTCTCCTATCATTATCATATTGGAATATTCAACACCGAAATGGTCGCGTATCGTTTGCCAACAGTGAAAATCAGGTTTAGCTATTCCTTCACGATACGAAAGAAATGAATATTCAAAATTTTCTAAGAATTCAGGGAACGGAAATTTTTCATACCCAAACTGATCTATGTTTGTTAAAAGACACAGATGATAATCTTTGGATCGTAAACTGGAAATCAAATCTTTTGCCCCATCGATAATATAAGCGGACGATGCCATTTGTTCCCACAAAAGCAAAGCTTCTCTGAGAATTTTTTCATCCGAACACTGAAAACTTGCAAGAAATTCTTTCATTGATGAAGAAAAATCTTTATTCTCAAGAAAAATCGCCGAATGAGAGAGTGTTTTTAAAAAAACTTCTTGAGAAATATTTTTATTGGACAAGAGACCCAAAATGGACGATGGTCGCACCGGAGAATCGGCAAGAGTTTGCCATAGATCAAAAATTATAATATTTTTAGCTTTCATTTTTTTGTAAAAAGAACCCGTACATCATACGGGTTCTTCTGTAATTCTAAAACACGGAACTAAATTAAAATTGATAACGGCAAAGATCTGAATCAGAAAAAATGGCCTGTATGCTCGACCTACTTTCATCCGGAGAATTTGGAATATGTAAAATATCGCGACCAAACATTTCCAAGTCAATATCATAAATATCTGTGAGAGTGCCTTCAAACCATTGTTCCAACTCGATTGGTGTAAGCTTTGTGTAACGAGTGTAATGTCTTCCTTTTATACCAATACCAGTCCCCGTTTTCCCTTTGGCGATTTGATATTTTTCATGAATACCTTTTTCTCCCATAAAGATAAGATGTTCTGTTTTGCGAGTGGTAAAGTAATGAAATACGGCTTTTTTTGCTCTTTCATTTGGAAATTCAGAGTAGATAATCGATATTTGGTCTAAATTCAATATCAGTGTTTTTGAGGCAATTAATTGCCCGCCCACATTAACCAATTCCTTAAGAATTATATCTCTTATCTTAAACTCCAAAGTGTCCGGTTTGAGCATAATGTATACGAATTCACGGCACATTTATAACCCTCCTTAGAAATTTAACTTTAATTACTATGTTCTTGCCACAATTAATCTCTATTTTTAGAGTAGCAAAATAATACAAAAAAGCAACAAACATCTATTTAAATAGTTTGTATTTGAGTTCAGTCCCTCTTTTTATGATGCGGTTGCCAATTTCTCCCCAGTCAAAAAATTCTTTGTAAGAGAGCGGGTCAATGAGCTTAATTTCCGTGATTGCGTTGTCTGGATCGGCAACAAAAGAATCGATTGGCCTAACCGCGCAAGCATAACGCAATTGATAGATAGTATTATCACCAATCGTAACCGCTTGGTACCCGACCGGAACAGAAGAAAGGACTTGCATATTAGACTCTTCTTTCACTTCCCTTTTTAAGCACTCCTCAAAACTTTCACCCGCCTCAATACTCCCTCCGACAAGTCCCCACGCTTTTCTTTTTCCATTAAAGACTATGAGCATCTTTCCTTCGAAAAAACATACACCGTAGACTTGTTTAACTTTGCTTTTATCTAGAAAATCAAAAGAATCGGCATCATTATAGATAATCTGAGTCATGCTTCCATCAAGGTTGCTAATTTGTGATTTTATTTCCATACTATGTTTTATGAATACTAATAATCTCTTTTTGGTAATCGCAATGTCTCGAAGCGGACATCATGGGGTAATGGATTGGATATACGAGCAATTTTTTCCCGAAAAATTCTTTTTCAACTATTGTGATTTTTCAAATCCTGACCCTCTTTTTACCAACCGAGTACAATATTATTATAATAACAGAAAATATTACGCAAAGATAAGTGACAGCTGGATTAAGTATGGATTAGTCGAACAAAAGTTAAAAGAATTTTCCCCAGAAACCGAAGATATAAAAACGAAAATACTTTCCGCAGACCGCAATCTTATCATGATGAATTTTGAGAATCTTAATTCAGCAAAACTGCCTATGACCCCAGATCAATATATTGAACGCTTCGTTCCTGTTAAAAATGCTCAACACATACTGGTTATTCGAGATATATTCAACTTCATCGCAAGCAGGATTAAAAGCGGCAGAGAGCTTACATTGAAAGATTTAACAGAGAATAGCGCGCGCCTCACGAGCACTATTGAATTATGGAAGACTTACGCAAGAGAATATTTAGGAATTACTGACTACCTTCCTCAAAAAATCTCTGTAAATTTTAATAAGTGGTTCGTCGATGACGAATATCGAAAAAATTTGTCAAAAATGCTCAGTGTTGATAGAGATATATCAAATTGGAACACTGTCTCAACTTATGGTGGCGGTAGCTCATTTGATAATCAGAATACCAATGCGAGCCAGATGAAAGTGCTTGAAAGATGGCGAATGTACGAAAACATGGAGGCTTACAGAAATTTATTTCTAAACGATAAGGAACTCGTTTCTTTATCTGAAAGAATTTTCGGAAAAATTCATACTTTCTGAAATTTAAATTCAGTCTCTTTAGGTGAAGATTCAATCAGCTCAGCGGTTGACATTATTAAATCATAAACATGCTGTAGGTTAATACTAAGATCAATATATCGTAAATGAGACAATCCCAAATAGGGCGTTTCTGTGTCTCATTTGTATCATTCACAAATTTACAGTCCGACCCGAGTGCCTCAGACAGTAGCCGAAGAAAGTGTTAGAATACCCTTACAAGGCTTGTACTCACGGGTACTTAACCCTAGTACACCGCATTTAAAAATCCGCCATTTTGTGGCGTGATTTTTTTATGCGGAGAGGAGTTCTGCTGGGGAGCAGAACATGAGGGATTCGAAGACCGATTGAGCCGAGATTGGAGTCCGCCAGCAGGCGGGCGAACAAGCGAGCCAATCGGGGTACTGCTCCTGTAAGGAGAGAAACTCCCTCCCTCCTCATAAATTGGAAATCCGAATTGGCGGTGTTTGCTAGACGAAGTTCGAATGTATTTTGAATTGAATCCTGATGCAGAATGATGCGCGCCTCG
>JBBUED010000007.1:0-7982 GCA_038078215.1 Patescibacteria group bacterium
CAAATGGAAAAAATTTATAAAACCGAAGAGGAGTGGAAAAAGATTTTAACGCCGGAACAATACCGCGTTATGCGCGAGAAGGGGACGGAGCGGCCTTTTACTTGCGAATTTGCGGAATATAAAGGAGAAGGGATTTATCATTGCACCGCTTGCGATTTGCCCCTGTTTAAATCCGGCGCCAAATTTGAATCGGGCACCGGCTGGCCGAGTTTTTACGAGCCGGCGGATAAAGATAATCTTATTTACAGGGAGGGCAACGAGCTTGGCATGATAAGGACGGAAGTTTTGTGCGCCCGGTGCGAATCCCACCTTGGCCATGTTTTTGAGGATGGTCCGAAGCCGAGCGGGAAAAGATACTGCATGAACGGAATCGCATTGAAATTTGAAGCGAAGTAGTGTAAAAACCTTTCTATCTGATAGATTTCGGGTTTTTGAATTTCTTGCAAAACAACATGAACAACTCAATATAAAAATTATTCTCGCGAGCATTCGCGGGGGACGCTTTGGCGATAAGCCGGCTAAATGGATTGTCGAAATGGCGAAAGGGGTTCAAGGTTTTTAATAATGAAACCCCTTGTTCTAAAAATTAGAACAAGGGGTTTGATTAACTAAATTCGGGGCACGGCTTCAATTGTCAGAATAGCGAACCGTTGAATTATGTTTATCCGAAGCGACTATCTTTTGATGTATTTTTTCATTGAATGACCTCTTAAAGTATTCCCATTCAAATGTAACGATCATTCCCGAAACAGAAAGTTCTGCTTCGCACACATTTTTTGCCTTTGTAAGAAGTTTGGCGAAAATTCTGGCAAGCGGGATATTTTCTTCATCGCCTTGTTCGCTTTCAAGATTTGCGATCAAGGTATTTGCATGCCTAAGTATTTCTGCATCGTTCTTCTTGATGGCGTACTCAACCGCCATCAGAGACTCAATAATTACATGTTGGAACACATCGTGGGGGGATAACTCAATGTCAAGATTTAAATGATTTTTTAAGAACTCTTCAAAATTAATCTTTTGAATCCCTACAAGGATTGTTTTAATCCTAAGCAGGTAAAGATCTTTCTTTAGGTTTAAATTTCCGGTATTGTCGTCACTCATTTCACTCCTCCTTTTCTGAAATTGTTTAAAATATAGAAACCCAGAAATAAACTAACTAGTTTCAACTGCTCTCAAAGATCTTTTTACTGTAAAACACTACCAATTTATATCATTCATGTCAAGCAAAAGTGTCTTTAAGAACCCATCTTTTAAAAAAACTTTCTCTTTTTTCAATAATCTATTTTAAGATATACTATCGGTATGTCTTCTCCTCTTCATATTCTCAAAACGCAGTTTGGTTATGAGACTTTTCGTCACAAGCAGGAAAAGATTATTCAGACAGTTCTAGAAGGAAAAGACGCTTTCGTTCTTATGCCGACAGGTGGCGGGAAGTCGTTGTGCTATCAGATTCCAGCGCTTTTGTTTGACGGATTGACAGTGGTGGTGTCGCCCTTAATCGCGCTTATGAAGGACCAAGTGGACGCTTTGCGTTTAAATGGAATCGCGGCGGCGTATCTTAATTCCTCACTTTCTTTTTCCGAACAGGATGAAATTATTAACCGTTTGAAGCAGGGTGGATTGAAACTTCTATATATCGCTCCCGAGAAGCTTTTCGGGGGTGGCGGAATTTTTTTGGAAACTCTAAAAAAAGTCGGCATGTCCTTGTTCTCCATTGACGAGGCGCATTGCGTATCGCAGTGGGGACACGATTTTCGGCCCGAGTATCTTCAACTTTCCCGACTGAAAGAAGAATTTCCAGACACGCCAATTATCGCTCTTACTGCGACAGCCGACCATATCACCCAAAAGGATGTCCTTCAAAAACTGGCGCTTAATAAGCCGAGTGTTTTTGTTTCCAGTTTCAATCGCGCGAATATTCACTATTCTGTCCTGCCGAAGCGCGACAGTTACTCGCAATTAGCGGAATTTTTAAGAAAGCGCAAAGGAGAGGAGGGGATTATCTACACATTGTCCAGACAATCAACGGAAACATTGTCGGAGAGGCTTAAGGAAGACGGCTTTTCGGCAAGACCTTATCATGCCGGTTTGAATAAAGAAACAAGAGACAAGTATCAGGAAATGTTTCAGAAGGACGAGATAAATATCATCGTCGCTACCATCGCTTTCGGAATGGGCATCAATAAATCCAATGTGCGATTTGTCGTTCATATGGACTTGCCGAAAAATTTGGAAGGTTATTATCAAGAGACTGGACGGGCGGGAAGAGACGGGCTCCGAAGCGACGCTTTGCTTTTTTACTCAAGCGGCGATGTGATGAAGCTAAGACGGTTCGCGGAGGTGGAAGGCAATCCGGAGCAAACGAGAATTATGCTCCGCAAGCTAGGGCAGATGGCGGACTTCTGTGAAATTAAAATGTGCCGCAGAAAACATCTGCTTAATTATTTCGGCGAAGACGCGCCGGATTCGTGTGGCAGTTGCGATGTCTGTTTGACGGAATACGAAACATTTGACGGGACGGTGATTGCGCAGAAGGCGATCTCGGCAGTGGCGCGTTTGAGAGAGCGGTTTGGCTTGAGTTATACGGTGGATTTTTTGCGCGGGTCCAAGTCGGAAAAAATAAGAGAGGCGCATAAGGAGCTCAAGACTTACGGCGCCGGCGCGGATTTTTCCAGAGACGAATGGCTCCGCTATTTCAAAGATTTAATCGCAATGGGCTATTTGAAGCAGGCAGGCGATGAGTATCCGGTGCTTGGATTGACAGAGAAGAGCGCGTCAGCGCTTAAGGGGAAGGAAAAGGTGATGATGGTTAAGTCCGCGAGCGTAAAAAAGGCAGAAGAGAAAGAAGAAATTTATGAAGAAGATTTGTTTAACAAGATGAAGAGCCTTAGGGCGGAAATGGCTCGAAAAGAAAATGTGCCGGCTTACATTATTTTTTCCGACGCGACTTTGCTTGAATTGGCGACTTATCTGCCTTTGTCATTGGAAGAGATGCGGCGAATTTCCGGTTTTGGCGAGGTGAAAATAGCGCGCTACGGAGAGACTTTTCTGGCAAGTATCCTGGATTATTGCAAAGAGCGTAATTTGGAATCAAGAATGTCTGAAAAAATTTCTGTTCGCCGTCCGCGCCGGCTTGACCAGAAAGAGCGAATTAATGAGACGAAATCTGAGAGCCTGCGGATGTTTCGGGAAGGGAAGACGGTTCCGGAAATCGCGAGCCTGCGAAATCTTGCCGCGCAAACGATTGAAAGCCACCTCGCTTTTTTCATTACCACCGGAGAAGTGAAATTAACGGATTTGGTCACCGAAGAAAAAATTTCCCGCATTCGGGAAGCCGTAGAGAAGCTTGGGCATATCGCTTTGAAACCCCTGAAAGACGAGCTCGGCGACAATTACACCTACGGCGAAATCCGCGCGGTGATTGAAGAGATGAAAAGAAAATGAAATGATTTTTTGCTATAATATTATAAATTCAGAATTTTATAGATGAAGAAAAGCAAACAAGAAAAATTATTTGGCGGGTGGGAAGTGGTTCAAGAATATTTTTTGGAGAACAAAAGAAGCGTCATTCTCATTTCTATTCTCGGCATTGTTTCCGCGCTCGCTAACGGTTCCGTGCCGTACATTGTCGGCCGTTTTTTTGACGCGCTTATCACACCGTCTGCCGTATTTGATGGCACCACATTTACAATGCCAGCGTGGGCATTGTTTATCGCGCTTTTTGCGTTCGTGCAGATTACCGCCAACATTGTTGATTGGGAGAACGACAAACGAAGCAGAAAAATCGGAACATTTGTTCATGCCGATTATCCTCATAGAGCCGTGAGCAAACTTTTACGCCTCCCTCTTTCTTTTCATAAGGAGCATAAAACCGGAGAAGTGTGGGATAAGATTATCCGCGCCGGAAACGCTATTTCTCAAATTATTGAGCAGGTTATTATTCCCATCGCGCCTCAAATTTTGGGTGTATGCGTCAGCATTACAATCACATTTATCATTAATCCGTCTCTCGCCTTAGTCCTCTTGGGAGGTCTTGGAATATATATCGCCACACTCGCGCGCATCGTTCCACCAATCGCAAAATTTCAAAGAAAAGGAAACAAAGCATGGAACAGAGCATACGGAGACGCGTATGACGCTTTTGCAAACACTCAAACAATAAAACAAGCCACAGCGGAAAATTATGAAGACAAAAAAATATACAGGCGTTTTATCCTTAATGCGGCAACTCTCTGGTATAATGTCGAGAAAATTTGGAGCGGTATCAGCTTTTATCAGCGAGTTATTGTTACTGTGACTCAAATTGTAATTTTTTTGCTCGCTGTTTCGCTTGTAATGAATAACAAACTGACCATAGGTGAACTTATCGCGTTCAACGGATACGCCGCTATGGTATTCGGGCCGTTTGTGCGGATCGGAAATAATTGGCAAGTGATACAAAATGGCCTTGTCGCCATTGATCGCGCCGATGAGATATTGCGCACTCCCGCAGAACATCATTATGCCGGCGGTTCGGAAAGTCCGAAAAAATACGCCGGAAATATTGAGTTTAAAAATGTATCTTTCTCATATGGAAAAAGCAATGGCACTGTGCTCGACAACATCAATGTATCCATTAAGGAGGGAGAAATCGTCGCTCTGGTGGGAGAATCAGGTGGAGGCAAGAGTACATTTATTGATCTTATCTCCGGCTATTATCTTCCGAAAAAAGGAAAGATTTTGATAGATGGAATAGACACGCAGAAGATTGACCTCGGTATTCATCGCGGACATATCGCAGTAGTGCCACAAGAAGTAACGCTGTTCAATGACACAATTGGGACAAATATCCGTTACGGCAATTTTCTTGCAACTGAAGACTCAATGAAAGAGGCGGCACGAAAGGCTCACGCGGATATTTTTATTGAAGCATTTCCAAAAAAATACAATCAGAAGGTTGGTGAAAGAGGGGTGAAACTATCGGTTGGGCAAAAACAGCGCGTGGCGATTGCGCGGGCGATACTCCGCGATCCGCGCATACTTATTTTAGACGAGCCGACCAGCGCGCTGGACTCGCAGACGGAGCGCTTCATTACTGAATCACTCGAAGAGCTCATGCGCGGACGAACAACGCTCATTGTTGCCCATCGTTTGAGCACTGTGCGCAAAGCTAATAGGATTTTAGTACTGGATAAAGGAAAAATTATTGAATCCGGGACTCATGATGAATTAATAAAAATTCCCGATGGACATTATCGTCGTATGTACGAATACCACATCGGCCTTGAATAATAAAATTAACAAAAAAATTTTAGCTTTTATTTATTTTGCCAATGAGATTTAATTTGTTAAACTGTAAGTATTAATAATATTGTTATTTATGAACCAAAAATGTCATTTTTTAAAAATTTTTTGATGAAGAAGTTGCTGAAGTCCAAGATGAAAGACATACCGGAAGCGGAACAAGAAAAGATGCTCAGTGCCATAGAAAAGAATCCAGACTTTTTTCAAAATATCGCCACGGAAGTGCAAGCGAAGATGAAAGAAGGCAAGGACCAAATGGCCGCCACGATGGAGGTGATGCAGAAGCATCAGGGGGAGTTGAAGAGGATTATGAATTAAAGAGCCGCTCGCACTCTATTTTTAAAAGCACGAATATTCGGCGGCTGACGAATTTCTCTGCTCGTCAATCAAGAAAATAATCAACTTAAGAAAGTTGTTATTTTCTAATCTCCTGCGCAAGGCTTTTAAAAAGAGAATGCTCGCTTTAGCGGTAAGGATAAAGAGGCTATTTAATGTCAAGCTCTATTCTTCAGAGCATTTTTTATTGTTTCGGCGTCAGAGTATTCCAATTCTGTCCCTGTAGACAGGCCTCGTCCCAAGGTTGATATTCTTATATTATGTTTTGCCGTGAAGAGAGACAGCGCGTTTTTGAGGAATTCGGCGGTATGCTCGCCGGCGGGGTTGGCGTTCATTCCTAATATAATTTCACTCAACTTTTCTTTTTCCGTGATTTTCTTATCTAAAAAAGCGACGAGCTGTTTGAGCCTTATTTGATTTTCCGGATTTTTGTCCAATATCGGAATTGAGCCGCCAAGAACGAAATACATTCCGTTATACGAACCGCTTTTCTCCACTGTTTCAAGGTCAATGTCACGACTTATAATCATAATCTTGGACTTGTCTCTGTGTTTATCCCCGCAAATTTCACAAAGGGCGGAAGTGCCGGAACCTTTCTGAAAAAATCGCGAGCAGTCCTCACACGATTTTATTTCTTTTTTCAGGTTTGAAATAAGATTTACCATCTCATCCAGAAATTCCGGTTTTCTGGTAAGCAGAAAATACACGAATCGCTTTGACTGTCTTGGGCCGATTCCCGGAAACTCGCTGAACAAATGGCTTAATCTGTTTATCTTGTCCATAAATAATTAAAAATCCGATATGGATGAAATATAGTTTAGTCTTTTAAAAATTGTCTTTAGGCGCTTCAAAATCGGCAAAATTGCTTTTATCAATGCTTAAAAATGTTGATTTGTTTTGGTCAAAATACAATTCAATTTTTCCAGTCGGACCATTCCTGTGCTTTTCTATAAGAATCTCGGTGATGTTCGTCTTGTCAGAATTTTCTTTGTACTTGTCTTCCCGATGAATAAACATAACGACATCGGCATCCTGTTCTATGGAACCGGAATCTCTCAAGTCGGATAGGCGGGGTCGTCCACCCCTTTGCTCAACGGCGCGGGAGAGCTGGGATAGCGCGAGCACTGGAATGTCAAACTCTCTCGCCAGATGCTTGAGCGAGCGGGAAATTTCAGTAACCTGCTGAACAGTATTGTCAGAATTTCTTGAATTCGTCGGTACCATAAGCTGGAGGTAATCTACCACCACAAGCCCGAGTTTTTTTTCACTTTTTAGCCTTCTCACCACTCCGCGCATTTTTAAAATGTTGTTCGCTGGCTGGTCATCTACGAATATCGGCGCTTTGGAAAGAGGGTCTAGAGAGTTTCTTATTTTTTCAAATTCGCTGTCAAGGGACAATTTTCCTGTGCGGAGTTTCCAGGCGTCTACCCGCGATTCGGCCGCGAGCATCCTGTCTACTAACTGTTGGGCGGACATTTCCAGCGAAAATATGGCGACCGGAATATTGTGCTGAATCGCGGCTTGTCTCGCGATATCAAGCGCTAGGGCGGTCTTACCCATTGACGGTCTCGCGGCAAGAATTATCAAATCAGACTTTTGAAGTCCAGCGAGCTTGTTGTCAAGCTCGCGGAAACCGGTCGGAACGCCTCTGAATTCATCTTTGGATTTATGCAATCTGTCCAACCTCTCCCACGCTTCGCCGAGCGCGTCTTTCATTTCAATGAAATTGCTGTTTGTCGCGCCGTGAGTGACTTCGTATATTTTTTTTTCGGCTTTGTCCAAAAGCTCATCCAGCTCGGAGGTCTCGTCGTAGCCTAGCGTGCAAATATGTTCTGAAGCTTCTATCAGCTTTCTCATCAAGTGCTTTTTTTGAATCATCTGCGCGTAATATTCGGCGTTCGCCGAAGAAGGAACGGCATTCACGAGCTCGGTGAGATAGCTCATTCCTCCGGTCTGGTCAAGCAGTTCTCTTTCCTTGAGACGGGAGGAAAGAGTCAGGAGGTCAATTGGTTCATTTTTAGAAAACAAGTCAGTCATTGCCCGAAATATGAGGCGGTGCTTTTCCGAATAAAATGCGTCGGGACGGATGATATCCATAATTTCATCAAGAGATTCTGAACGGAGCATTATTGAACCGAGAAGGGCTCTTTCGGACTCAACATTTTGAGGAGGAATTCTTATTTGATTTGTTCTTTGGTTTTCTCTCATTTGTTCTATATTATCACAAAAGAAAATAGGTCAATACCTTCCGGTCTTAACAACCTGTGCTTATGGTGTGAATATTGATTTTAACGCTGGTTTCGACAGAGATTAAAAATGACACATTCATAGAGAAAACCGCCATATGTGTGCGGACATTACCA
>JBBUED010000008.1:0-28588 GCA_038078215.1 Patescibacteria group bacterium
AATTTGCTGAATCTTTTTTTGCGGATATAGCTTTTTGACCGTTGCTATAAGCATTTCCTCTATCAAATTCATTACATCTTTTTGCTCCGCAAAACTCATTTCCAAATCAAGCTGGGTAAATTCCGGTTGTCTATCCCCTCTCGTGTCTTCGTCTCTCAAGCACTTGGCGATTTGGAAATATCTTTCCATTCCAGCCGCCATCAAGAGCTGTTTGTATTGCTGGGGCGATTGAGGTAAAGCGTAAAACTTTCCATTGTAAAGACGAGAAGGAACGACAAAATCTCTCGCCCCTTCCGGAGTGGATTTTGTCAAAAGTGGAGTTTCTATTTCCGCAAAATTTTTATCGGACAGGTAATTTCTAAAAAACCTGATAACCTCATGGCGCATTCTTAAGTTTTTCTGCATCCTATTTCTTCGCAAATCAAGATATCTGTTCGTTAACCTTGTTTCTTCGTTTACTTCAAGGCCTTCGTTATTTATTTCAAAAACCGGAGTTATGGCTTCGTTTAAAATTTTCACTTCTATTATTTCCACTTCTACCTCGCCCAACGGTTCGTCCTTATTTACCATCTTCTCCGGCCTTTTATTAACCTTGCCGATTATTTCCACCACCCATTCTGAACGAAGCTTACTCGCAGTTTCGTGAGCTTCTTTATGATTCGGCAAAGCTACCATCTGGACTTTGCCGGACATATCGCGCAAGTCAATGAAAATAAGCTTGCCGTGGTCGCGGCGGACATCAACCCAGCCGGCGATTTTTACCTCCTCGCCGATTTTATTTTTTAGCTCTTTTATGTATATCCGATTCATAATCAAAAGTTTAGCACAAAATTAAGAAAATAAAACGCCCATTAAATTCACTTGGAATAAAATGGGCGTTTAACCTTAATGCTTAGCTTCAGCAAAGACATCTCCCCTTCAGACATCGCGACAATTTTAAAATGTCACCTTCGGAGTAATGATTAATCCGATTGCTATACAACAATCTAAGCTCGTTTTTTGACCTAGTGGATACTGAAATTATTTCCGGTTTTGTTTCCCCAACATAAAATAAATTTACTCCGTCCGCAATCTCAATGCCTTCCCCATCTTCCGTCTTTATTTTTCCCAGTATTCTATCCATATGGTTTCCGGACAAAAAATGGTCAAGCAAAATTACATCAGGTTTATGCTCTTTAATCAAAGTCAATGCTTCTTCAACTGACTTAATCGCTTGAGGTATGTCTTGGTTTATGTCTTGGTTTACGATTTCAATTTTTTTGTCATCAAGAGATTTTATTGACAAGACAATCATCCACATATAAAAAAATTCGCCGCTAATTACTAAGATTCTTTTGGAATGACTTCTCATTCTTTTCTCCCTTCAGAAAAAATCTGACGCTAAAATAAACAACAATGGCAAATAAAATAAACCATATAAACAACCTGATTAAATTAAAGATAAAAGAAAAAATTGACTTCACGACTTTCTTCAGCAAATTAAACATATTTAACCTCCTTTTTAAAGAACTTGCTTAATTAAAAAGATTTCTAATGTAGTCCCTTCAAGGCAAAGCTGCGGAGTATTGGACTATAGTTTGACTTCGCTCGCGGGTCATGCCCCGATGGTTATCGGGGCGCGACGCTACTCGCTCGTCAAAATAAAATACCACAATATGACAAAAAAATCAATTTTTTGGCGCGGGACACATATAACAAAATTTGTGATATATTTTTTAAATGATAAAAAGAGATTCAAGAAAGACGGAAACTTCATGGGGAAAAGTCGCTGATTGGTATGACGAAATGCTGGAAGAAAGAGATAATAGCTATCAGAACAATGTCATTTTGCCGAATATTTTGAGACTTATGGATATAAAGAAGGACGAAATTGTTTTGGATCTCGCCTGCGGCAACGGTTTTTTCTCGCGGGAATTTTTCAAAAAAGGTGCTAAAGTCATCGGTGTTGACGTTTCTCCCGAGCTTATTGAGATAGCCAAGAAAAAATCGCCAAAAGAAATAGAATATCATATTTTGCCCGCCGACAAACTTGCCCCCATCAATGAAAAAAGTGTAGACAAAATTGCGGTAATATCGGCAATTCAAAATATTGAAAATATTTCAAGCGTTTTCAGCGAATGCAATCGAGTCTTGAAGAATGGCGGGAAACTTTTCTTGGTGATGAATCACCCCGCTTTCAGGGTCCCTAAATTGAGCGGTTGGAGATTTGATGATAAGAGCAAAATCCAGTACAGAAAAATAGATGAGTATATGTCCGAGTCAAAATCAAAAATAGAAATGCATCCCGGCAAAGATAATAACCAGAGCACTGTATCATTTCATCGGCCGCTTCAAGTCTATTTTAAAATGCTGAAGAAGAACGGTTTTTGCGTAAGCGGTCTGGAAGAATGGATTTCTGATAAAAAAAGCCAGCACGGTCCGAGGGCTATTGCGGAAGATAAAGCTAGAAAGGAATTTCCATTGTTCTTATTCATAGAAGCCAAAAGATGAATAATATCCTCCCCGCACTAAAGTGCGGGTTTTTTGTATGTAAAAAGGGGAATCAGACTCTGAATTCCCCTTTTATTTAAAACATTTGGAAAGGTTAAGGATCCAATTCCCAAGTTGTATTGCCATCTGGCCATGTCCTCTTTATCGCGCTCACAGAGTCCCCCTTTTTCAGTAGCAAACTCTTCCAACATCTATCGTACTCACTCTCGTCAATTGGTCCATAACTGTTATATTCTACCCTGTAACTGACATTGTGTGTCGTTTTCCCATCTTCAAATTTTACTATTATATGACAATCCTTAGGATCTTTGTTTGGCAAGTAATTGCCGTTAACACTCTCCACTTCACCCCAGATACGTTCTGCCTTCAGTGGTTTTGGCAATTCGACCAAAAAATTCATCGTAATGATTACACCAATAATAAGTAACCCAATAATTAAGGTACTTAAACGCATTTTCTTCATCTTTCACTCCTCCTTAAAAATTTCTCAATGTTCAGATTAAATTGATGTCTGTAATTAAAACTAACAAGTTATTTCAAAAAGTCAATGATATAAATTTTACCTCTTCGCGATAATGCTTCTCTTGTAGGTGTCCAAATGTTCTAGAGCAATGCCTGTTCCTTTAGCTACGCAATAAAGCGGATTCTCCGCGAGAATGGCTTTGACGCCTGTCCTTCTAAAGACGAGTTCGGGCAGATTTCGGAGTTGTGAAGAACCGCCGGTCATTATTATTCCTTGGTCAATTATATCAGCCGCGAGCTCCGGCGGAGTTTCCTGCAGGACATCCTTAATCGCTTTTATCATCTCGCGCAATTCCTTGCCTATGGCTTTGACGATTTCGTTAGTTTTTATTTCAGTTGACCTCGGAAGTCCGGAAAGAAAATCGCGCCCTTTGACGAGCATTGAAAGTTCTTCTTCAAGCGGCACGGCCGAGCCGATATTTATTTTTATATTTTCAGCGGTCTGATCTCCGACAGCCAGATTGAAAGTCTTTTTTATGTAGTCGGCTATCGCGTAGTCAATTCTGTTGCCGGCGCATTTCACCGAGGTTGACGCCACAATGCCTCCGAGCGAGATAACGGCGACATCTGTGGTCCCGCCTCCGATATCAACCACCATATGCCCCATCGCCTCGTAAATTGGTATGCCAGCGCCTATCGCGGCGAGAATCGGCTCCTTCACCACATAAGCGCTTTTCGCTCCCGCTTTTATCGCGGCTTCAACCACCGCTCTTCTTTCTGTGGAGGTGACTCCAGCCGGAACAGAAATCATCACCTCCGGCTTGAACAGGTTCCATTTGCCGAGCGCTTTGTC
Source organism: Patescibacteria group bacterium (assembly GCA_038078215.1). Lineage (GTDB taxonomy): Bacteria > Patescibacteriota > Minisyncoccia > Phycocordibacterales > GWA1-40-21 > GWA1-40-21. The sequence continues at coordinate 3,806 of JBBUED010000008.1, forward strand.
AATAAAATATCGGAGCATCGCTTCCGTCACGCGATAATCGGCGATAACCCCATCTTTCATCGGACGGTAAGCGATAATATTGTCAGGGGTTTTTCCTATCATTCCTTTAGCCTCAAGTCCTACGGCGAGAATTTTGTTGTCTTGCTCCGAGACCGCCACGACCGATGGTTCATTGAGCACAATTCCCTTGCCCGGCAAAAATACGATTGTGCTCGTCGTCCCCAGATCAATCCCAAGTTTTTTAGAAAATATGGACATATTTATTATGATAATTTTATACTAACACATATTTTTGATTTTACGAGCTACCCTCATTTCTCTTTACTAAAGAATGAGTAGGCAAAAGAAAACTCCACGACATCATTACTGATGTCGCGGAGTCTGATGGGGTTTTAAGGCCACCATCACATTGCCTCATAGTTGGTTTTTTGCGCAACAAGTAGTCGGTTTCTTTGTTCTATCCGGCACATGAGCCATACAATGGTGGCTGATGTGCAGGTTGCTCTTCCGGCATATATTATTGCAAGACCGTCTCCGCTAATAATTCCGGTATACAGACCTATCGCGCACCCAAACATAATACAAGACCATGTGAATAACGACTCTGTATTTTTCGTTGACCGCCAAAGCTTCTCAGCAGTTACGAGGTACCCGACGAACATCAGAATTTGCGTAAGAATATTTGGCACAATTCCTGTACCATGAAATATCCACACAATCGTTACCCAGAATAGTGCGATCAGCCCGGATATTAAGAGACACCACTTTTGGAATTTTGAGAATTTGATTGCGTTACGGTTATACACATTTAGCCAGAAAACCGTTATCAAGATACTCAAAGTGGCAATCACACTTGCCGCGTTCGCGGCATTACTGACAAGGCTGTGGTGGGGACTTGTCCAATAGGTGGCAAATGACAAAGACATTGTGCCGGCTATGATAACCCAGCTCGCAAGAACTGGTTTCACCTTATCGCCCCGAATGGCGGCATAAATATACCAAACAGTCCCGATAATTATAAAGCATGCAGATGCTATAGCGGATAATTCACGCAATGTCATTTCACACCATTCCTTTCTGTAAAGTTATTGTTTAAAAGAACATCGTCCAAATTTCTCAAAAAAGAATAGCATACTGTCTCACATTTGTCAATTTTTTTAGAAGACCCAAAAGTCCTTATTATTCAGAAAATCAAATTGCGCGATATATCATATATGCTATTATTTTTTAATGAACAAAAAATTGGCGCATATCGGGAAACTTATTCAAAAGTTGCGGGTGGAACGAGGCATCACTCAAGACCAATTTGCGGAAAAACTTTGCACTTCCCAGAGCGTCATCGCGAGGATTGAAAACGGCGAGCAGAATCTTAGCACCGTGATGCTTTCCAAAATAAGCGACGCTTTGGAACAAGACATCGTCAATCTCTCTGACGGCGCGATAAACATTCAGATTAAGGGCGGAGCGAAACTTAGCGGGATTGTAAAAACAAAAACATCAAAAAACGGCGCGGTCGGACTGCTGTGCGCTTCCCTTCTCAACAAAGGAAAGACTCTTCTCAAAAATGTTCCTAAAATTGAGGAAGTCTACAGGATAATTGAAGTGCTGGAGAGCATAGGAGTTTCCGCCAAATGGAACGGAAATGACCTCCTTATAACTCCGCCCAAGAAAATATCGCTATCAAAAATAAACAAAGAATCCGCCATAAGAACAAGAAGTATAATAATGATGATTGGCCCCCTCATACACCTTTTTAAATCATTTGAACTGCCGCAAGCTGGCGGCTGCAAGCTCGGTTCGCGGACGGTGAGACCTCATTTCTTCGCTCTAGAAAAACTCGGAGTGAATATAAAGGCGAGATCTGACAGATACGAAATAAGCTTGGATAAATTAAAGCCTGCGGACATTGTGCTTTATGAATCAGGCGACACCGTCACGGAAAATGCGATAATGGCGGCGGCAAAGATTCCAGGGAAAACTGTGATTAAATTCGCATCGGCAAATTATCAAGTTCAAGACCTCTGTTTTTTTATGGAAAAACTCGGGGTGCGGATTGACGGGGTGGGAACGACCACGCTCACTATTCACGGCAAGGAAGAAATAGACGCGTCTGTGACATATTATTTAAGCGAAGACCCGATTGAATCAATGTTTTTTATTTCAGCCGCGATTTTGACGGGCTCATCAATAACGATAGAACGCTGTCCTATTGATTTCTTGGAGATTGAGCTTCTTAAACTGGAAAAAATGGGGTTCAAATATAAAATTTTGAAAAAATACAAATCGGAAAATGAAAGAACAAATCTTGTTGATATAAAAACTTTTCCTTCAAAATTGACGGCGCTTGACGACAAAATAGAATCACGACCTTATCCGGGATTGAATATTGACAATCTTCCCTATTTCGCGGTTATAGCCACGCAAGCCGAAGGAAAAACATTGATTCACGACTGGGTGTACGAAAAAAGAGCGAGCTATTACGCCGAGCTAGATAAGCTCGGCGCCGAAACGCTTCTCGCCGACCCGCATCGCATCTATATCACAGGACCGACCAGTCTAAGAGCGAATGAGGTTGTTTGCCCGTCCGCCTTAAGGCCAGCAGCTATCATACTTATCGGGATGCTGGGAGCGAGAGGCGTGTCAATCTTAAGAAATATTTACAGCATAAACCGCGGATATGAAGACATAATAAAACGGCTTAACGATCTCGGCGCTAAAATAAAAGTATTAAGAGGGGTTTGAGTTGAAGTATGGAAAAGAGGACATTCTATAGAATGTCCTCTTTTTGAAAAAATTCGATGGACTATGGAACGAGCTTTTCCCAGTTATTTTTCGGGTCCCAGATGACATTCCATTTTTTTACATCGTCTAAGACAACTGGGTCGTCTTGGCTGTATTGGCGAATTTCTCTGCGTATCAAACTTATTATCGGAATGCAGCGGTCGTCCGGTTTTGAATAATAAAAATCATTCCATTCCGTTGACCGGTTAAAGAAAGTGGCTATCGCGGTAACAAAACTTTCATTCTTGTTTACTTGTTTCAAGGTTTTTTGAACACTTGAAAAAGTACTGGTCGCATCTTCCACAAGAATAATATGTCTGCCGGGTCTAATCTTGTGTCTTTCAAAAATAAAAGCTGACTCGCCTCGCTCCTGCGGTCTAAAGCTCGGCATCATCTTTTTGTCCGGATATTTAAACTTTTTATGACAGACAAATGCAAGCATTGCCGCCAAAGTCTTTCCTCCTTCAGGGATTCCGCAAATAATATCGCAAGAACTCAAAAGACTTTTAGGAATCTTGTTTTTTAACAATAAGGCCAAATCGTGAACAACATCAACATCTTCTTCAATCTTGGCAAAATTTACATACTCTTCACCAACCAATTATCTGTTAAGCTCATCCCTTTTTGCGTACCCGACAAGAGAACCTAATCTTTTCCCTTGAGAATCTTTTGGACATTCATACCACCCGCCCGCTTCTCTCACAACATCAAAAGGACTGACGATGTTGCCACGACTCCAAATGTGTCCCGTTTCTTCTATTCCTGTTCCCACAAAACACCTCCTTTTTCAAATAATTTCCACAAAATAACTAATCAGTTTAAAGCTGATTTTCTAGTTCTAGTAAAAAACTACGCTTTAGGCGGTTGTTTGTCAATCAATTGAATCTTCGCTGAATTTTTGAGAGAATGATTTTAATGAAACTCTTAGAAGTAATACCAATAGCTAGAGGAATTTCCGCGGAAACTTTGACTTATTTCACGGCCAGTGAAGTGGCCATAGGCTCGATTGTAAAAGTTCCTTTAAGAAAAAAAACGATTCCGGCAATCGTATTGTCGCTTCAAGAAGTGTCCGAAGCCAAGTCATCAATCAAAGATTTGGCTTATTCAGTAAGGAAAATAAAAGAAATTAAATCTTTTGATTTGATACTGCCTAAATTCATGGAAGCGTCAAAAGAAATAGCTGATTATCTGGCGGCGTCAACGGGCAGCGTGATGAACTCAATCATTCCCAAAAACATTCTTTTAAACGCCGATAAATTAAAAATTGAAATAAAGGCAGGCGCGGCAAACTCGCGCCCCCACGAGAAATTCGTCCTGCAAGCCGACGATGAGGAAAGGTACGCGAATTACCGAAGTTTTATACGCGAGGAATTCGCCAAAGGGTTTTCAGTTTTTTTCTGCCTGCCGACGATTCAAGACATAAAAAAAACATTTGAAGTTTTGTCCAAAGGAATTGAACAATACGCCTTCATACTTCACAGCGGAATGCCAAAAAAGGAAGTTTTGAAAAATTGGATGAAAGTTTTGAGCGAAGCTCACCCCGTTTTAATTATAGCGACAGGTTCTTACTTGTCTGTTCCTAGGAGCGATATCGGCGCCATAATTGTGGACAAAGAAAATTCCAGCGCTTACAAGTCTCAAGTCAGACCATATCTTGATGTGAGAAAATTCAGCGAAATATTGTCGGAAAAAATGAAGATAAAAATGATTTTCGGAGACCTGCTCTTAAGGACGGAAACAATCTGGAGGCACGGCCAGGGAGAATTCATAGAATTCTCCCCTCTAAAATTCAGATCGCTCTCAACAGCTACTCAAGAAATTATTGATATGAAAAAAATTAAAGGTGAAAGTGAAAAATCGCCGTTTAAAATCGTGAGCAATGAGCTGGAACACTTGGTGAGGACGACCCAAAAAAACAACGAACATATGTTCATATTTGTCGCGAGAAGAGGACTTTCTCCGACGACTCTCTGCAATGATTGCGGAACTATAGTCCTCTGCTCTTTTTGCAAAGCGCCGACCGTTCTTCACAGGTCAAACAAAGAGAATTTTTTCCTCTGCCACAGATGCGGCGAGCGCCGAAACGCCCTTGAAAAATGCGCTAACTGCGACAGTTGGAATCTGACCGCTCTCGGGATAGGCATGGAAAAAGTCTATGAAGAATTAAGCGGAAAATTTCCATCTGTTAAAATCTTCAAAATGGATGCGGATAGCGCTCCAACCCACAGAATCGCTTGTCAGACGATCAAAAAATTTTATGAATCTCCCGGAAGCGTCCTTTTGGGAACGGAAATGGCTCTGGTCTATTTAAACGAGAAAATTGCCAACTCCGCCGTCGTCTCAATAGATTCATTCTTTTCCTTGCCTGATTTCAGAATAAACGAGAAAGTCTTGAATATTTTGCTTAAGATAAGATTTTTTACCGCCAAGAATTTTATAATTCAAACCCGAGACGCTTCTCAAAAAGTCATGGAGTACGCCGTGAAAGGCAATCTTGCCGAATTTTATCGAGATGAAATAAATAATCGCGAGTCGCTTGAATACCCGCCCTTCTCAACGCTCATAAAAATCACAGTTTCCGGAGAAAAAAAGAAAGTGGCTGATGAGATGGATAAACTTGAAAAATATCTTGAACCGCGCCATCTCGCTATATTCCCCGCTTTCACTCCATTTGCTAAAGGGAAATATAGCATGCACGCTCTTATGAAAATTCCAAGAGGCGGTTGGATTGACCGCGCGCTTTTAGACAAACTTAGAAATCTTCCCCCTTATTTCAATATAAATGTTGACCCGGAGAGCCTTCTTTGATTGATTTTTCCGGCTTATTTGATTAAACTGTTTGAGAAGTAAAGTTTTGCCGCGGTGGCGGAATTGGCAGACGCATACGACTCAAAATCGTACGGGGTAACCCATGAGAGTTCGATTCTCTCCCGCGGCACATGAGCAAAGCGAATGGGCAAGGAGCAAGCAAACTGCTTTGCTTGCGTGGAGAATCGAAGGCCGGAATATGTTCCGAGTCCGCGAGGAACAATGAGGCGGGGTCGCGAACACTTAGATTTTTACGATTCGCCAGCAGGCGAAGAAGTAAAAAGCTTAGTGATTCGTGACCGCTTCTCTCCCGCGGCACATGAATAAAGCCTATTAGATACATTCAGTATCTAATAGGCTCAATATTCTTTCGTTTGGGATAATCGATTTTAAAAAAAATATTACATACGCTCAAGGACAACATTCACTTTAGTGTCTGGACACTTATATTCATAGATATAACCCAACTTGCCTCTCGTGACTTTAAGTTTGTCTCCTTTTTGCGTTGTTTTATACTTTCCACAAGAACAATAAAAAGAATAACCGCCTTTCGCTCTTCTTATTCTCACTTCTCCCACTTTCCATTTCTTTTTCTTCACAATAACCTCCCCCCTTTCTCTTTAAAAAAAATATAAGTAACGAAATGTTTTTAATTTATACATTAAGATGATATAAAGATAAAACACTTATGTCAAGAAAAACTATCGTAATACTCGGTCCGACAGCAAGCGGGAAAAGCGCGCTGGCTGTTAAAATTGCCAAGAAAATAAATGGCGAAATTATTTCCGCTGATTCAAGGCAGGTTTATAAGGGGCTAAACATTGGTACAGGAAAAATAACAAAAAAAGAAATGGGGGGTATTCCTCACTATTGTTTGGACATTGTCTCGCCCAAGAAAATTTTTACCGTCGCGGACTTTAAAAAATGCGCCGACGAGGCCATTGAGAAGATTTTTGCTAGAAATAAAACGCCGATTATCGTCGGCGGAACGGGGCTGTATATCCAAGCCATTGTGGACAATATCGTTTTGCCGGAAGTTAAGCCTGATTGGAAACTACGCAAGGAGCTAGAGAAAAAAACGACCGAAGAGATGTTTGCGATGCTTAAAAAACTTGACTCTGAACGGGCGAAAAAAATTGACCGCAAAAACCCTCGCCGGTTGATACGGGCGATAGAAATCGCTAAAATTATCGGCAAAGTTCCCAACTTGGACATTCAATGTCCAAGTTGGGAGGCATTGCAAGTTGGTATTAAATTACCGGATGAAATTTTGAAAGAAAATATAGAAAAAAGAATTAAGAAAATGCTAAAAAACGGCCTTATCGCCGAAACAAAAAAATTAAAAAACTCCGGTTTATCTTGGAAAAGAATTTACGAATTTGGTTTTGAATACAAATACCCCGCTATGTTTTTGCAAAATAAAATTTCCAAAGACGATATGCTGTCAAAAATGCTGATAGAAAATTGGCAATACGCCAAACGGCAGATGACTTGGTTTAAGAGAGATAAAAGAATTAAATGGATTTCAAAAGAAAAACAAGCGGAGAAATTGATAAAATATTTTCTAAAACAAAATCCCCAACTATCCTGTTTTGATAATACAAAATTGTATCTAGTTTAAATCAATCCAAGTTTTTGTAACTCTTGCGATTCGTTCCGCAGGTCGGCAACTAAAAAGAAATAGGATTAGGTGATCAGATAAAAGTTGAATATGCAGCCTTGATCTTGGATGTTTGGTAATAAAGCACGGTACGATTATATCAAATAAGGCGCCAAAGGAGATGATCGGAACAGGCACTTCTTTAGAATAACCAAGCATCCTTGAAAATATTTTGATTTTATGCGGGGTCATGACTGTAACTATCATTCGCACATGGCTCATTTTAAAGCGTTCTGAAATTGCAGTTGCGATAATACCACCAAAACTATAACCAACAAATATAATATCTTCCCCTGTATCATATTTATTGATTATAGATTCAGAGAAATTAAGTATTTTTGTTTTTTGCCATGGAAAATAAAAAAGTTTCTCAACCACGAATTCTGCGTCTGGAATGTGTCGGTTGAAAGCGTTACGGAAATTCATCCATAAACGACCTTCACTTTTTTTCGGAAATTCTAATATTCCAGCTATTCCAATAATTTTCATACTAATAAATCATCTGACTTTTTCTTCAGTTCTTCATTTTTCTTTCTAAGTTCGTTGTTCTTTTCCATTAGTTTTTTAATTTTTTCTCTTTCTTCTGCCGCCTTTTGCTCGTTAGATTTAGTAAAATTAGACTTGTATTCTTTATTTGATTCAAAATTTGTCATATTTAGTTATGATTAAATTGTTAATTGGCGGGGGTACAAGGAATCGAACCCTGGCCAACGGTTTTGGAGACCGTTGTTCTACCACTAAACTATACCCCCAATACCAAATAGCATATAGCAAACAGTCCATAGTTTCAATCATTAAAACAATCTCGCTATAAGCGAGATTGTTTTTCTGTTCTTCCCTACGACCTAAAACCTACAACCTATTTTTTGGCCTCGTTATGCTTAGTTTGCTTCTTGCACCATTTGCAAAATTTCTTGAGCTCTATTTTGCGCTCAACTTTCTTTTTATTTTTTCGGCTCCAATAATTTATTCTCTTGCATGTCCCGCAAGAAAGTTTTATGAGTTGTACTTGTTTCATCTTAATTTATTATTTAATGGCAAAACTATAACTTAATATATATGAAAAAGCAAGAAAATTTATTTTCATCAATTATAATTTTTTGACTTTCCGCGAGAAACCAATATAATAATTTTAGATTTTGCAATGTTCAACATAAATAGGCAGGCAGATGGTCTTACCGATATAAACAAAACGGATTCACAAAACGGGAGTTTTATCCTAATCTCTCTACCATCTGCTTGCCATTTTTTACCAAACATTCCTTGCGGAATGTTTTTTGTTGAATTATCTTGTGCGTAGGGAGGGAGTTTTGAACCCTACAGGTTCTGTACCCCGATTGGCTCGCTTGTTCGTGAAGACACTCCAAGCTCGGCTCAATCGGGCTTCAAATCCCTCACAGAAGCGCCCCGCGCTTCTTCCTACGCACACTCAAAATCCCACCAGAGTGGGATTTATCGTGTGCGTAGGGAGGGATTTGAACCCCCGTAGCCCATAGGGCGTCAGATTTACAGTCTGATGCAATTGACCGCTCTGCCACCTACGCATTGAACTTGGTACTCCGACTACCAAGTGATTTAAAAACTGGTGAGGGGTTTATCTTATACCAAGCTTTCTTTTTTCCCGACTCCGCTCAAGTCAGAAAGCACTCTTCCCTTCTTGCCTTTCTTGATTTCAAAATCAAATTCTTCTCCTTTCAAGCCTACCGATATCGCGCCGCCTTTGTCCAGATTTTTTGATATCATAAAGGATGCTATGGGATTCAGTATCTTATTTTGAATAAGCCGTTTCAATGGCCTCGCGCCATAGTGCGGATTATATCCTTCTTTCGCCAAATAGGAAAGCGCCTCCGGCGCAACCTCCATTTTGATTTCTTTCGCCAAGAGCCTTTCTTTGACAATATCAATCTGAATTTTTACAATCTCTTTTATCGCCTCCTGACTCAAGATATCAAAGATGATTATATCGTCAAGGCGATTTAGGAATTCCGGCCTGAAATAATCTTTTAGGCTCGCGAGGACTTTGTTTTTCACATTCTGATAATTATCGTCTCCCGAAAGAGAAGCGTCTTTGAATCCGATTTGCTCCATCTTGTCTATGTATTGCGCCCCGATGTTAGAAGTCAAAATAATCACAGTGTTCTTGAAGTTTACCAGTCTTCCTTTGGCATCAGTCAATCTTCCGTTGTCCAGAATTTGAAGCAGGATATTAAACACTTCCGGATGAGCTTTCTCAATCTCGTCAAAAAGTATGATTGAGTACGGTCTGTGCCTGATCATCTCGGTAAAAGTTCCCCCTTCCTCGTGCCCGACATATCCCGGCGGAGCGCCGATGAGCTTGGATACGGAATGTTTCTCCATAAATTCCGACATATCCACGCGGATAAGAGATTTCTCGTCATCAAAGATGAATTCCGCCAAAGCTTTTGTGATTTCGGTCTTTCCGACTCCAGTCGGACCCAAAAATATAAAAGAGCCGATAGGCCTGTTCGGGTCGGCGATTCCCGCCCGCGATCTCTTTATCGTATCGGCGATTTTCTTCACCGCTTCGTTTTGACCGATTATTCTTTTCTTTAGGACTTCCTCCATTCTGTTCAATTTTTCCGCTTCTTCTTCCAGCATTCTAGCAGTCGGTATTCCCGTCCAGCGAGAAACCACTGACGCGATGTCCGCTTCCGTGATTTCTTCTTTGAGAATCCTTCTTGTGCTCTGCAAGGTCTTCAATCGCTTCATTTTCGTCTCCAGGTCTCGCTCCAACTGCGGTATCTTGCCATATCTTATCTCGGCTGTCTTGGAGAGGTCGGCCCGCGCTTCTGCCCCTTCCGCTTCCATTCTTAAAGATTCAAGCTGTTTCTTGATTGATTTTATGTCTGAGAGAATGGTCTTTTCATTTTTCCATTTGAGTTCTATCTCGGAAGTTTTTTCTTTCAAATCGGCAATGTCTTTTTCAATCTTCTTGATTCTGGCTTTGGTCGTTTTTTTGCTTCCGATTTCAATTTCCTTTCGGAGTGCTTCCCTTTCAATTTCAAGCCGCATAACTTTTCTGCGAGTTTCTTCAAGAATTGGCGGCATATTTTCCAGTGAAATTTTAAGAGCCGAGGCCGATTCGTCTATAAGGTCAATGGCTTTGTCCGGCAAAAATCTGTCAGTGATGTATCGGCTGCTTAAATTGACTGCGGCAAGAATCGCGTCATCGGTAATTCTTACGCCGTGATAAAGCTCATATTTTTCCTTAAGTCCGCGCAAGATGGCAACCGCGTCTTCAAGCAAAGGCTCGTTCACATATACCGGCTGAAATCTTCTCGTGAGCGCGGGGTCTTTTTCAATATGTTTTTGATATTCCTTAAGAGTAGTCGCCCCGATTGACCTGAATTCTCCGCGAGAAAGCGCGGGTTTGAGCATATTAGAAGCGTCAAGCGAACCTTCGGCGGAGCCGGCTCCGACAATCGTGTGAATTTCGTCTATAAACACGATTATTTTCCCTTCCGCTCGTTCAATTTCTTTAATTATATTTTTCAATCTCTCTTCAAATTCTCCTCGGTATTTCGTGCCAGCGACAAGCGCCCCGAGGTCAAGCGAGACAAGCTCTTTGTCTTTGAGGGATTCCGGAACATCGCCTAAAGCCATTCTTATCGCCAGTCCCTCCACGATCGCGGTCTTGCCCACTCCGGCTTCTCCGATAAGTATTGGATTATTTTTCGTCCTTCTTGAAAGAATCTGAATTATTCTTGAAATTTCATCGTCGCGGCCAATGACCGGGTCAAGTTTGTTTTCCTGGGCGAGCTTCGTCAGGCTTCTCGTATACCTTGATATGGATTTGTTTTTCTTGGGAAGATGAACATCCGTCACTTTGCTGTTCTTGAGCTCCTCAAGAACTCTCATCACGCCAGCCTTGTCAATTTTGAACCGGCTAAGCACTTCACGGGCGGTTTGAGCCGCGTCAAAAAGGGCGATGAAAAGATGCTCTGTTGAAATAAAATCGTCTTTCAGAGATGCGGCGACCTTGCCGGCTCCTTCAATAGTCTGCGCCAATTCCGGGGTAAGATAAATTTGGTAAGAGGGAGAAATCGTGTTGGATGTTTCGTTAGTGTCAATAGCTTCAAGCAGAGAATCCGTGAGAAGAATGACATCTACTTCCAGCTTGTCCAAGATTGAAGACACCATACTCTCTTCCTGCAAAATGAGAGCGGATAAAAGGTGAAGCGGGTTCACATGGTTCTGCCCGCGCTCAATGGCAAGCTCGTGGGCTTTTCTCACGGCTTCTTTCGCTTTTGTTGTGAATTGATTGAATGGAGGCATAAATTTTTAATTAAATATTATTCAATACTTTCGCATTATACTGATTTTTGTGTTCTTGTCAATCTAAAAATCGGATTCCAAGTTGTATTGTAGGCGTTAGGTCGTAGATTTTAAAATTTAATTGGCGTTTTGTTTGGATGAATCGCTTGACGCCGATACTTCGGAAAAATTCTTTTTCACTTCGTTTATCGGCGCGAACGATATGGTTTGGGCATTGTTCCCCGCTTTCACTCTTATCCCCACCACTTCGCTTGAGAGATTGATGAAAGGGTTGCCCGTAGTGTTGTCGCTCGGGATGATATTCGTTTCAATTAAAATTAGCGATTTCTCCGCGTCGGACAACAATTCTTTAGCGCCTTTGGCTAAAGGGGAATTTTCTTTGACGGATTCATTAGCGGTCGCGACGAGATTGACGGCGGTTGCTACGGCTGAAATAGTTGTCGTTGATTCATTTTGCGCCGAGAGGCCGATACTTTCAGCCGTCGTCATGTTTTCAAGATTTGAATTGCTTGATTCTATGAAGCTTGTGATGACTCCGATTGAAACGCTGTTTCTCAATTTTCCTCCCAGAGATATGACCGTCTGCCCCAGTTTAAGAGTGTCGGAATCAGCCAAGACTGCTGGCGTCAAGGATAACTCCCCCCCTTTTTTTGGAATGATTTTTAAAAACGCGATCGTCTTTTTTGTTTCTGAAGGCGTCAGTTTGACATCGTATTCTTTGGCATCACTTAAGATCACGGAATATGCGCTTGACGGAGAGATGATGGCATTGTCGGTCGTTATGTCGCCGTCTTTTGAAATTATTACGCCTATGCCGACAAATGACTTCAGAGGATTTTCCGCGCTTGCGGACGAATCAATTTTGTAAATTCTAACCATACTCTTCGCGTTCTTTTCAATCGCTTCAATTATTTTGTCTTCTTCTTTGACTACAATCGTCTCTTTGACAATGTCTTTGCTTTTGTTAGGTTCTGTCACTACTCGTTCAACCGTTCTTTCCACGACTCTGTTTATGGTCTGCGTAACGGCTTTCGGCGCCTGGTCCATAAGCGACACCGTGACGATGCCGGTCGCGATTGACGTAACGAAACTTATGAGAAGAGCTACGAGTATAAGCTGGTGCTTGGTGAGATTTTCCATATTTACTAAATAATAAATCAATTCGCGATGAGAGGCAAGCTTTTAATTAGGTTAAAGTTTTTAAAGTTATAAAGTTCGTCAAGTTGTGAACAGAAATTAAACAGAAATACAATTAAAAATTTAGAATTTTAAATTTTAATCCAAAATTGAGTTCAAATAATTTACTTTATGAACTTGATAGCTTTACAACTTGATGAACTTAGTCAGTATTTTCACCAAATAGTCCATATCCTTTTTCGTCGTATCCAATCCCAGAGAAAATCTCAGAGACGATTGTGAATATTTTTCATCTTTTCCTAGCGCTGATATTACATAGGAAGCTGTTTCGTCTTTGAGACAGGCGCTTTTTGTTGAGCATACAATGCCCTTCTCATCAAGCTCCAGGACGACAAATTCAGGGTCTATTCCGAGAATAGAGATATTTATATTATTCGGCAATCTTTGAATCTTGTCGCCATTTAATACGGCTTGTGGAATTTTCTCCTCAATTCTTTTGATAAAATAATCCCGCAGTTTAGACAACCGTTTGCTGTTTTTAATTTTGTCTTTACCGGCAATATCAATCGCTTTAGCTAATCCGACAATCAGGGGAACATTTTCCGTTCCCGACCTTAGTCCTCTCTCTTGTCCGCCTCCAAAGATTATCGGTTCTATTTTCACTCCTCTTTTTAGAAATAAAGCGCCAACTCCTTTCGGTCCGTAAATTTTCTGACCGTCTATTGTCATCAAATCAACGCCCAATTCTTGAACATTTAGGTTTAGAAAAAGCGGAGCTTGGCAAGCGTCGGTGTGGAATAAAGCAGGTGGTAGGTGGTAGGTGGTAGGTGGTAGGTTTTTTCGGAAATCTCGGATGACTTTGGCGATTTCTTTGATGGGCTGGATTGTGCCGATTTCGTTGTTGGCGTACATTACCGACACTAAGACGGTTTGCGGTTTGAGCAATTTCTTTATCGTCACGGGGTCAATGACTCCATTCTCTTCTACTGGCGCGTAATCAACGACGACACCCCTTCGTTCCAACTCTTTGAAGCATTCCAAGACGGAGCTGTGTTCAATGTTGGTAGTTATGGCGCGCATATCGGAATATTTGACGCTGTTTTTTCTAAGACGATTAAAGATTCCGAAAATCGCCGCGTTGTTCCCTTCCGTTCCGCCGGAATTAAAAATTATTTCATCCGCGCGCGAATTAAACGCCACAGCAACATCTTTGCGCGCGTTCTCAAGCGCGTTTTTCGCGGCAACCCCCATCTCGTGAATTGAATTCGGATTACCGAATTCATCCGTAATGTATTTATCCATCGCCTTTTTGACCTCTGTGCTTACCGGCGTCGTAGAAGCGTTATCTAAGTAAACCTTCACACCTTTATATAAAGACTTTTTACTCAAGGGTAAAATAGAAAGAATCGGTTTTGCTCCAAAGGTGTTGGATGTCCCAGACAAGGTGTTAGGGTAAATTTTCTTCATTTCCGTATTCTACTATAGAGCCGACATTGCGCAATATCTGAAAATAATGTAGAATTCAGGCTTAATATGATCCCTGATTTATATTTAATATACGCGTCATTGGCATTGCTTATATTAGCCATTCTGTGGCTTATCAGGTTTGAAATTAAATTGCGCCGGCTTCTGGGCGGAAAAAATCAGTCGTTAGATAAGGCTATTTCTGAAATAAGGAAAGATTTATCGGCGATTATGGAATATAGAGACGAATCGGAAAAATATCTTGAGAATGTGGAGCGAAGAATCAGGAAAAGCGTTACGGGAGTTGAGACAATCCGTTTCAATCCTTTCAGAGGCGACGGCTCGGGAGGCAATCAAAGCTTTTCCACTGCTTTCGTGAACGAAGAAGGAGACGGCGTTGTGATTTCAAGCTTGTATTCAAGAGAGCGCGTCAGCGTCTTCGCAAAACCGATTAAAAAAATGTCATCTGAATACGAAATGACGGCAGAAGAGAAAGAGTCTCTGCGGAAAGCGAGTGAAAACAGCGGGAATTAGCTAGTCAGCTTGCCCGCCCGAACGACTTATAAAATAACCTATACCGTTCCCCGCCAGAATGACCTTGTCGGGCTGGAGTCGGGCGGGTAGCTTTTTAGGAAGGATTAAAGGTCTGATGCGAAAAAACTAAACGTCTGCAAGCTACCTACTTTCTTCAAATTTCTTCCTAAAAAGCTAATAAGCTACTTTCCTAAACAGCTAAAGAAATGGAAACAAACAACAAACAGCCGAATATAATTGAACGACCTCCCGTCATTTGCATAATGGGCCATATTGACCATGGCAAATCAACTCTGCTTGATTACATTAGAAAGACAACAGTCGCTGAAAATGAAGCCGGCGGAATCACTCAAAGAATTTCCGCCTACGAAGTTATTCACAAAAATAAAGCCGGCAAGGAAAATAAAATAACTTTTCTGGACACGCCCGGACACGAAGCTTTTTGCGCAATCCGCGCGCGCGGAGTTGACGTGGCGGACATAGCGGTCTTGGTGGTATCCGCCGAAGACGGCGTCAAGAAGCAGACTATTGAAGCTCTGAAATGCATCAAGGACAGCGGCATTCCCTACATCGTGGCAATAAACAAAATAGACAAACCGGGGGCGGATGTTGAGAGGACGAAACAAAATCTGGCGGAGAATGAAATTTATATCGAAGGATACGGAGGCGCTGTGCCTTGGGTTCCGATTTCCGCCAAAACAGGCGAAGGTGTTTCTGAACTTTTGGATATGATGCTCCTAGTCGCTGAAATCGGGGAACTGAAAGGCGACACAAATAAAAACGCGGAAGGCGTCGTCATTGAAGCGAATTTGGATAGCCACAAAGGAATATCCGGCACGCTCATAATAAAAGACGGGACGCTGAAGACTGGAATGTTTATCGCGAGCGGAGGAAACATTGCGTCCACAAGACTCATTGAAGACTTCACGGGAAAGAAAATAATCGAGGCCGGTTTTTCAAGTCCGATTAAAGTGGTCGGTTTTAGCGATTTGCCTGTTGTCGGCGCGACATTCAAATCTTTTGAAACAAAAAAAGAAGCTGAAAATTATGTCGCCGTTTTCAAAGAAAATATCCCCGTGAAAAAAAATGCCGAGAAAGAGAAAGAAGAAGATGGTGTTTTCTCAATCAATGTAATTTTAAAAGCTGAAACGATGGGATCGATTGAGGCGATCAAACACGAGATAGGAAAAATAAAAAATGACAAAGTAAAGATAAAGATAATACACTCCGGCATCGGTGATATTTCCGAAAGAGACGTTAAAACAGCCACCGCCAAAGAAGGAACGGTAATTTTAGGATTTGACACCGCCATTGACCCCAAAGCCCAGAGCTACGCCGAAAGGCTTGGTGTGGAAATAAAAGTCTTTGACGTAATTTACAAATTGTCGGAATGGATTGAAACGAAAGCGCGCGAGAGCACTCCTAAATTTGAGGTTGAGGAAACGGCGGGCGCGGCGAAAATAATTCGCGTTTTCAGTAAAGCCAAAGATAAGTATGTGGTTGGGGGAAAAGTGGAATCTGGTATTATTTCTTTGGGTGAAGACGCTAAGATTTTGCGAAGAGAGCAAGAAGTGGGCAGAGGAAAGATTAAAGAACTTCAGCATCAAAAAAATAAAGTGTCGGAAATAAAAGAAGGTATGGAATTCGGCTGTCAGATCCAGTCAACGATTGAAATAGCGCCCGGGGACAAGATTGAGTCTTATAAAATCGTGCAAAAATGAGATGAGGAAGCGAGACGAAAAACTTAAGGATTTGATTAAAGAAGTCGCGGCAAAATTTCTAAACATTGAATCAAACAGAGTATCAATGGTGACAGTGACAAATGTGCTGATTTCAAAAGACGGAAAATATGCTACTATATTTTTTACGGCCTACCCGAGCGACAAAGAAAAAGCCGCTTTGGATTTTGCCAAGCGCAAAAGAGCCGAATTCAGGGATTTCGCCAAGAAAAACATCAGAGCGGGAAGAATTCCCTTCTTTGATTTTGAAATAGACGCCGGCGAAAAACATAGGCAGAAGATTGACTCTATTCTCGGGACTAATTAAGCTTAATTAGTTAGGATTTTTGAAAATTCAAGGCCGCGTAGCCAAGTGGTAAGGCAGGAGTCTGCAAAACTCCTATGCGCCGGTTCAATTCCGACCGCGGCCTCTAATGGAATACGCCTTTTCTTTAAAAAGAATTGCTTTTCGTTTGCCGTTTGTTATAATTTAACTGTGAAAATTGGCAAAAAAAGATCGTGGGAAATTTCTCAATTAAAAATTGCAGTTAGAGATTCAACAAGTTATAGACAAGTATTGAAAAAAATAGGGTTGAGAGCGGCGGGTGGGAATTATGAGCAAATTAAAAAATATATTAAAGAATATAAGTTTAATATTTCTCATTTTAAAGGAAAAGCTTGGAACAAAGGATTGAGAGGCATAGGCAAACCAATTATACCTTTGGAGCTTATTCTTAGGAAAGATTCTTCCTATCAGAGTTTCAAACTTAAAAAAAGGTTATTTAATGAAAATTTAAAAAAACAATTTTGTGAAGAATGCAATTGGTCCACGAGGAGTGAGGATGGATACCTCCCGTTAGAACTTGACCATATAAACGGAGATAGGCATGATAATAGATTAGAAAATTTAAGAATATTATGTCCTAATTGCCATAGTTTGAAACCGACGCATAGAGGAAGAAATATGAATAAAAATAAAGCCTGAGTGGTGGAACTGGTATACACGTAACACTTAAAATGTTATGGGCGAAAGCTCGTGTGGGTTCGACTCCCGCCTCAGGCACAAAAAAAATTACCCAATGTCTTGACTCATTTAGATATATGTGTTAGTTTTTATTTAGATCAAATTTATTTTTATTCCAACTGTTATTTGAAAGAAGAGAATTTCATGAAGCTAAAAATTCTGATAGTAGAGGATAGTGAGACCCTGCAAGATGGATGGAAAGAGTCGCTTCTTAGAGTGACTCCTCCTATAGAAGTTATTCAGGCTTTTTCTATAAAAGAAGCTGAAAGGGCGTTCATCGACAATCCTGATTTAAGCGCAATTGTAGTTGACGCTTGCGTTCCAGGCTCTTGCCCCAACACAATGGAACTTGTAAAAAAAATCAGAAAATCCTTTCTCGGCCATATGATTGCCGTTTCCAGTTCAGACAGTTCTAATGACATTCTAGTAAAAGCTGGATGTAATCATAAGACAATCAAACAGAAATTGATATTCAAAATTAAAGATATTTTTGATCTTTGATATTTTTATCCTTTGACCAAAGCCCTGTCGCAAATACAAAGCGCCGGGGCTTTTTAATTTGATTGTCAAATTTTTACATTTGTGGCAGTATTGAAAATAGATGTTTTATTGTTTTTTTTAAAATTTTGGCGAAGGAGACATATATGAAGCAAATACGGTTATTTGAAACAACAACACGGCGTAATAAATTTCTTTCTAGAATATCTGAAGATAATGGTTATCTTTTCGGGCCTAGCGGACGACACAAACGAATTCCAATACCTCTTTCAGAACATGACAATGTCGTTATTCCAACAATTGTAATTACTGACTCTGCAAAGAATGGAAGTCAAACGGCGTGCGTTCGGTGGTTTGGTGAAGTTCCTGCTAACAAAGAAAAAACTAATCTTATCGAACGATTTCAATATTTGTTCCCAATCATGATTAATCCTTTTGACGTAGTCTTGTTTCCGCCTGAGAAACAAAGAGTAGAGAATTGCCAAGTAATATCGCTTGATAGCGCAGTATTTTTTTCTGAAAAGTTGCCGCGCAATCAAGTGCAAATGGTTTGCTATGAAATTAATCCTATATGTATAATTCACACCTCTATCGCCTTGTTAGCATTTCCTTGGTTTGGTTTTATACAGCCAAAATGGTATGCAGACCCAGCAAGGGGCGTTAATTCTGTTAGAAGAATAAGGCTGAGCCCAAAAAAGTCAAATGGGTAACGGAAATGGATTCAGAACGGTGGCGCTTTAAGTGTCCACCGTTCTTTTTAATTTGCCACTGCGTCCGAAATTTGCTAGATTTTTATAGAACTTACGCTTTCGGCGCATTTCTTCGTTGCTTCGCTCGTTTGCTTCCGCGCAGTATTATTCTCATACAGCTTGGTCGTCCCGATGGTCATCGGGACGCACTCGAACTGCATCCAAAAGCATAAGTTCTATTTTGGACATATCCGCCTATAGCTCAGTTGGTAGAGCAGTCGCCTCTTAAGCGATTGGTCGCAGGTTCGAATCCTGCTGGGCGGACTTGAATGAAGCCTTGCGGAATGAAAGTCCGACCAAGCAAGCAAACAGCTTTGCTTGCGGGCAGGATTCGAAGCCCGATTGAGCCGAGCTTGGAGTGTCTTCACGAACAAGCAAGCCAATCGGGGTACTGAACGAGTAGCGTTCGAATCCTGCTGGGCGGACACGAACGCAGTGAGTGGACGAACAGAGGGAGCCAACTGCTTGGCTCCCGTCAGGATTCGAAGGATTTTCTATGTTGAGTCGGCGAAACAAGAAAATCACGCGCTGTAGGCGAGAAATTCCTGCTGGGCGGACACGAACGCAGTGAGTGGACGAGTGGAGAAAACTTTCTCAATAATTTACAAAACAATCTCCGCAACTAAAATATAACTATTCGCCCATTCGCGCGAATTAGACATCTGTTCAAAAATTATAACTTGAAAACGAAACATCCATGCACAAAATAACTTATGACATAATCCTGCTAGATGGACACAAATTTTAAAGATTATCATCTAGAAATTTTTTCAAAGCCCCCAAATCTTTTTTATCTTTGTCGTAATGATATGTCTTTATTCCGGCGAACCGAGCGCTTTTAACGGCATCTTCGTTATGTTCAAAATAAAGAACATCTTCTTTAGTCAAGCCGAAATACTCAAGCATTTTTTCATAGTATTTCGGGTCTGTTTTTTCCGGATTATGTTTAAGCGTGAAAACTTCATAAGGCATTTTGTTCAAACTATATTTATCCGTCTGTTTATCATCCGCGTTAGTGAGAATTATTTTCCTGTTTGGGAAACTCTCAAGCAAATTATGCATTCCCTCAAATACTCCATTGTCTTTAATGACAAAAGTATTTATCGCGTCAACTAAAATTATTTTCATCGCTTGATTTATTTCATTAAAGAAGTCATTTCCCCCAATTTTTTAGAACCTCTATCGCTTTTTCCGTCTGCAAGTCTTGGCCTTTTAAAAATTCTTCTTGAGTCAGTTTGACTTCAAAATCCGGAGTCAAACCGTTTTCCGAAATTGAATTTCCGAGCGGAGTGAGCCATCGAGCGATAGTGATTTTGAGAGAGGTGTCGGGGGTGATTTTAACGACTTCCTGGACCGAGCCTTTACCGAATGTTTTTGTTCCCACAAGCTTGGCAATTCCGTGCTCCTTGAGCGCGCCGGCTAGAATCTCGGAAGCCGAAGCGGAACCGCCGTCCACGAGTACCGCCATCTTTAAATTGTCGTTGAATATGTCGTATCCTTTGCTTCTATATGTTTGAGGCGGAGCATTTTTGCCGAAATCCTCTCTTACGATCACTTTTCCGAGCGGCAGAAACCAGCTTGCCATATCAACCGCCGCTTCCAGATAGCCGCCCGGATTTCCTCGAAGGTCTAGAATGAGCTTGTTGGAGTCCGACTCTATGAATTCGCGGAGCGCTTCCCTGAAAAGGTTCGGAGAAGTGGAATAAAAATTGTAAAGTTTTATTATAAAAATTCCGTCAATTATTTTGCCGTCCTTCCCCTCCGCCATTCTTCCGCCTTTGATTTCCGTGTCCACGGTCGGAATATTTATCACTTCTCTTGTTATCGCGAATTCAATCGGTTCTTTCTTCCCTTCTCTGACTATTGTAAGTTTAACTTTCGTTCCGACTTTTCCCCGGATGAGTTTTACGGCCTTATCAACGCTCATATTCACCGTTGACTGCCCGTCAATCGTAAGTATCTTGTCGCCCGCCAATATTCCGGCTCTTTGAGCCGGATTGCCTTTAAGAGGCGCCACAACAGTGACAACCCCGTCTTTTATTCCAATCTCCATGCCAACGCCTTCAAAATTTCCGCTGATTTCGGTTTCAAAAGATTTGCTTTCTTCCGGCGGAAAAAATACAGTGTAAGGATCGCCGAGCGAGTTTGTAAGTCCCCCTATCGCGCCCCAGACTCTGTCTTGAATTGTCGTCGTCGTTGAAACGGTTAAAGTGGAGGTTCCAATTTTTGTCGGCACGAATTTTTCATCCAAAACCTGCCATGCTTTCCAAAAAGGGGCAAAGTCAACTTTGGAAGAAATATCAGCTTCGGTATTTATAAGAGACTCCGGCGGACTGAAGCGTTGAGGATTCATTCCAAATCCCAAATATAATCCCAAACCAAAAAGCCCTCCCGATAAGAGGACGGTCAATGTGATTATTTTATATTTGCTTGACCAGAAAGGTTTGGATTCCATATTAAATTTCCAGGTTAGTAACTTGCGGCTGTTTAGCCTTTTAGGAAGATTCTGTCTTGCGATTTTTCCCCCTAAAAAGCCGCGAGCTAATAAGCTACTCCCTTGCTTTTATTATCATCTCAAAAAAGAAGTGGTGGGTCAATGCGCTTGGACTAGGTTATAGATTTTAGGTGTTAGTTTTTAGGAAAAAGAAATTAGTTAATTAAAAATTAGTAATTTATATTACTTTTCTTTTCTCTTTTTTTTATTCTTATTATCTTATCTCTCCTAAAACCTAACACCTAGCACCTACAACCTAAATTCATGTTATACTTAAAAAATTAAAAATAGCATTTACTTTTTATGATTAAAAGATACACGCATAAGCATCTGGTGTGGGTTGACATTGAAAACCCGTCAAGCGAAGAAGTAAGGGAAATAATGCGGGAGTTTGAACTGATCCCTTCTGTCGCTCAAGAATTATTATTGCCGACTGTGAAGCCCGGAGTTGAACTCCATAAAAATTTCATCTATTTAATACTTCATTTCCCCGCCCTTAAGCGCGCTCATTCCGGCGACATAAATCAGGAGGTTGATTTTGTCATAGGAAAAAATTTCATCATCACGACCAGATACGACAGCATAGACCCTTTGCATAAATTTTCTAAACTATTTGAAGTCAATTCAATTCTTGACAGGAGCAATATGGGCGCCCACGCCGGTTACATCTTTTATTATATGATAAAAGAAATGTATCAGTCGCTCGCGAACGAACTTGACTCCATAAAAGATTCCTTAAAGGAAATTGAGCGCGAAATTTTCAACGGCAGAGAGCGCGAGATGGTGGTGTCTTTGTCGAAAGTCAGCCGCGATCTTTTGAATTTTCATCACGCCACGGGTCCGCACAAGCAAGTTTTGAGGTCTTTTGAATCGGCCGCCCTGAATTTATTCGGTGATAGTTTCTCGTATTATATCAAAGACATAGTCAATGAATATTACAAAATGGAAAACGCCACCGAAAGCAACATAGAATCGCTCCGCGAACTGCGGGAGACGAACGATTCATTGCTTACGACCAAGCAAAACGAAGTTATGAAGACTTTGACCATTATGGCTTTCATAATCCTGCCCTTATCTTTCATTTCTTCCATCTACAGCATGAACACCTCCTTCATCCCTTTAACCGGAGGAAGAAATGATTTTTGGATAATAATGGGGATTATGGCGACGGTGGGGATTATCATATTCGCGGTCTTTAAAGGCAAGAAATGGATCTAAAACTATACAACACTTTTTCCGGCAAGAAAGAAAGATTCAATCCGATAAAACCGCCCGAAGTGAAGCTGTATCAATGCGGACCGACTGTTTACAATGTCGCGCATATCGGCAATTTAAGGACATACATCACGAACGACATCCTGCGGCGAACTCTGGAATACGATGACTTCAAAGTCAGACAAGTGATGAATATCACCGATGTTGACGACAAGACCATAAGGCGGAGCCGCGAAGAAAAAACGAGCCTGAAAGAACTTACTTCAAAATATGAAAAAATATTTCTTTCTGACATTGCCGCGCTTAATATCCTGCGTCCATCTTCCTTTTTGCGAGCCACGGAAAACATAGAGAAAATGATTCAGCTTATTGAAAAACTCCTTGAAATCGGAGCAGCTTACGAATCAGGCGATGGAATATATTTTGACATATCAAAGGCGGAAAATTACGGCCGGCTGGCAAATTTAAAAATAAAAAATTTTGCCGTATCAAGAATCATAAACGACGAATACGACAAGGAAAATCCGCGAGATTTCGCGCTCTGGAAATTTCGCGCCGAAGAAGACGGCGAAGTTTTTTTTGAGTCGCCGTTCGGAGCCGGCCGTCCCGGCTGGCATATAGAATGCTCGGCGATGGCGATGGGCGCCTTGGGAGAAACTCTGGACATTCACACCGGCGGACAGGATTTGATTTTCCCGCATCATGTTAATGAAATCGCCCAATCGGAAACGGCGACCGGCAAGCAATTTTCGCGTTATTGGCTTCATGCCGGTTTCGTGAATATGGGAGCCGACAAGATGTCAAAGTCGCTCGGAAACATAATTTCTTTGCGAGACATTACCGATAAGGATATTCACCCGATATCTTTCAGATATCTGGTTTTAACATTGCACTACCGGACCCCGATGAATTTCTCTTGGGAAGCCCTTGAGGCTTCTCAAACGGCTATTTTCAAAATAGTTGATCATTTTTCAAAGTTTGAGACAAAAGATGACGGCAAAATCAGCGATGAATACGCGCGAAATTTTAAAGAATTTATAAATGATGACTTGGATACTCCGCGGGCGATGGCTTTGTCGTGGAAACTCATTAAAGACGAGAATATTTCCGACCCTGACAAAAAAGCGACTCTTCTTGATTTTGACAAAATCTTTGGATTTAATTTGAAAAAACTTGAAGGAGAATTCGCGAAATCGGCCGAAACAATTCCCGAAGAAATAAAAATTCTCGCCGAAGAGAGGGAAAAAGCTCGGAAAGAGAAGGACTTTAAAAAGTCTGACGAGCTAAGAAAAATAATCAACGAAAACGGATATGATGTAAAAGACACTGACTGCGGTTTTGAAATTAAATATCATGGTCAATGACGCCCTGACATTTAAGCGCCGTGTCTTAAACTATACCGCCTTACATCTTCGGATTTTTCAAAATCGGATACAAATCTTTATCAATTTTTCGGTCAAAGCATTGCTTGCCGGAGCCGTGCCGCCAGTTTTCGTTGACAGCATTATCCCCATAAAATACCGGCATTGGTCTTGACATTCCTTTTGAATCCATCAAAGCGTCGCTCTCCAAGCTGAAATTGGCGCAAAGTTTAAAGCTTAGATTAGAAACTTTTATATAGTCGTAGATCGGCGGTTTATAGCCCGCAAAAGGGGCTGGGTCAAAAGGAACACTGAAACCGGAAATCGGGTCTTCCAACTCTGCCAGTTCATTTGGCAATTCCCCTTTTCTCTGATAAAAATCTACTATCTGATATTGAATGTTTTGCAAATCGCTCACTCGTCTTTCGTCAAATCTTTTCATTCGCAAAGTGAAAGGCGAACCCATTATGAAAAACCCCCCGATAATTGATGCCAAGACGCCGAAAGATACCGCCCAAACGAGCAGTTTTATTTTTTTTGATTTTTGTCCGATGTCCCTTCTTAGGTCGTAAAGGTAGTAAGTGAAAGCCGCTCCGGCGACAACAAGCACGGCCAGAACTTTAAAGGCGAAACGCGCCGTTATTTCTCCGCCAAGAAAAGTGTTTATCAAAATTATCAAATCGGTGATGATGGTTACTCCAGCGACAAAAAGCGTCAGATAAGTCAGCCATTTTCTTATGCCTAAATTTTTCTTCTGCGGATTGCCAACCAAATCTTTGTTTATAAACCGCGAAAGAAAAAGATACAAAGGAAAAACTATGATAAGCGAAGCGATTGACCAGCGCATTCCCGACGAGAAATTGTCGTAACTGAAATGAAGCGCGTCCGGAAAAGAAGCGTTGATAATCTCAAACAACAAATTCAACAAGCTCACGGCGCTAGCGTAAAGCGCGACCATCGCTCCGATAAAGACAAAAAAGTCTTTCGGCGCCGTTTTAATTTTTATTTCAATGTTTTCCATAAAATATTTTAAAAAATAACCAA
>JBBUED010000009.1:0-21543 GCA_038078215.1 Patescibacteria group bacterium
AAATTTACCTAAGTTTGAAGAGAAAGGCGCGGTTGTGTGGGGTGAAGAGATGAGCATGTCGCCTTTTTAACATATCTCTAATTCGCGCGAATAGGCGAATAGTAATAATGCGTCATGACGATCGTCTTGAAATGAAAAATTTAATATGACAAAAATTTAATATTGTATTTTTGACAAGGGTAATAATGTGATAAATTTATGGTATGTACATAAAAGTCAGAGTGTTCGCCGGTTCAAAAAAAGAAGAATTTAAAAAAATTTCCAAGACTCATTTCGAGGCGAGAGTGAGAGAAAAGGCAGAAAGAAATATGGCGAATCGCAAAATCATCGATCTTGTGAGACGACATTTTGGCGCGGTTGGAGATGTCCGGATAATAAACGGGCATCATTCGCCTAGTAAAATTTTGAGCGTGGACGGAATTGATAAAAAAAAGTAATCCACATTTTTCAAATTTATTCTATTGCGACTTGCGTAAATTTTGCTAAAATAACTTTATGAATATAAATACAAAAGCAACCAATGTAGAGCTTACGCCGGCAATCCATGATTATTTAAAGAAAAAGATTGCCGCTTTTGATAAGCTGATTAATAAAAATGACGAAAGCGCCGCGCTTAATGTAGTCTTGGCGAAGATTACAAGACATCATCAGAAAGGGGACATATTTAAAGCTGAAATGAATCTGCACATAAGCGGAAAAGTTCTTCAGGCGTCATCGGAAGAGCAGGATATATTTGCGGCGATTGATCTTGCCAAAGATGAAATGATGAGAGAACTAAAATCGCATAAAGACAAGAGAATAGGTATCCTAAAAAGAGGAGGCGCTAAAGTTAAACAAATCATAAAGGGTATTTATAAAAGAGATTAAACTTTTATGAGCAGTCAAAAAACGAAACTGATTTTTACCATAATCGCCCTTTTAATACTTGCCGGATTATTTGTTTTCTCCGGATTAGGAAAGTCAAAGGGTTCTGACAGCAATACCGCGCGGAAAGCCGAGACTTTTTCCGGAACCGTACTTATGACTAATTTTGGCGAGATTGAAGTGCAATTCGCCACGGGAACGGCGCCGCTTGCCGTAAGCAATTTCGCAAAGCTGGCGGAAAAATCTTTTTATGACGGAACTCTTTTTCACAGAGTGACAAAGGATTTTATCCAAGGGGGAGATCCTCTGACGAAAGGAAGCGACCAATCCGTATATGGCACAGGCGGGCCGGGCTACAAATTCAAGGACGAAGTTTCCGCCGAAGATAAAATCGCGAGAGGTATTGTCGCTATGGCCAATTCAGGACCGGACACAAACGGCAGTCAATTTTTCATAGTCACCGTGAAAGAAGCGCCGTGGCTTAACGGCAAGCACACAATTTTCGGCAAGGTTATTCGCGGAATGGATGTCGTTGATAAAATCAGCCAGCTTCAAACTTCAAAAAATAATCTTCCAATAAAGCCGGTTCTCTTGGAAAAAATTATCCTCAAGTAGGATTATAATCCTTTTAAAAAATCTTTGTAATCCATTTCTCTTTTTCCTTCCGGCTTTATTTTTTTTATTTTTAGTTCGCCACTTTCAGATAATTCCATATCCGTTATTATGACGCGGACTTTTTTGTCATTTTTTTCGGTAAAATAATAAATTCCGGGCCAGGGTTGGAAGGCCAGGAATTTTCTGTAAATATTTTCTGGAGAGTCTTTTTGTAAATCCACCAGCCCGTCTTCTTTGGTGATTTTTTGGGTAAAAGTGGCTTGACTGTGGTCTTGTTCTCTTGGCTTGATTTCTCCCTTTACCCATTTGGGAATTACATCAACCAGCATTTGCCCGCCCAATTCCGCCAATTTTCCCTCCAGTTGTTTTGCGTTTAACTTTTGACTTTCGACTTGCAACTTTTGACTAGACAAAATTGATCCATGGTCAATTTTGTCATCCATCAGCATTATTGTCACTCCCGTTTTTTCTTCTCCGCTTAATATGAATGACTGGATAGGCGACGGGCCTCTAAATTTCGGCAAAAGAGAAGGGTGGACGTTTAGCGTTCCAAACTTGGGAATTTCTAAAATGGATTTCGGAATAATTTTGCCGTAAGAAGCGACGATGAAAAGCTGATAGCTGTCAGCTGATAGCTTATAGCTAGAAAGAGAAGAAGGTTGGTCGACTTTGAGATTATGCTCCAGCGCGAAGACTTTTACCGGCGAGGGAGTCATAATCATTTTTCGGCCTTGCGGTTTGTCGGGGACAGTAATGACTAAATCCGGTATGTAACCGTTTTTGATGAGAATATCTAGCACTTTTACCGACAACTCCGATGTGCCGAAAAATACGAAATTTATATTTGACATTTTTATTTATAAACATCATGAGTGCCAACATCCATATAATATGTCGCGCCTTTTTCTATTTTAATTATAATTCTATATGAAAAGTTGGCAGAAAACGCATGCCACGATTTAAACTTCCCGTGCAATTTATGAAGTTTAAGAGCTTCAATATTTTCTCTTTTCTCAAATAATTTAATAGCCTGAATTATATCATCTTGCACGGCTTCCTCGAATTTTTTAAATGACCGCAAAAAACGCGCCGTGTATAAATAGCGCATATTAAAACCGTTTAACGAGCTTTTTTAAATCCCCCTTATATACGCGGCCGACTTTAATATCCGCCTCCGCTTCTTCTAGACGAGCAAGCGCCCGCTCTTCTCTAAGCCGCCTAAGAGCAAAACGAATGAGGTGCGCCTTTGATTCGCTTGCGCCCGAAGCAAGCTCTTCGTCAATAAAAGATTCAAGCTCTTTTGTAATTGGTACGGTAATAGTTGTCATGTACTACAATATAGTACTACAAAATATTATTGTCAATGACAAAATTATTTTTTTAGTCGTTCAGGGTTTTATTTTTTAATTCAAATTTAAATGATGCCTAAAAAATGCTACCCGCCCGCCACGCCAGCCAGATTGCTGGCGTGGCGGGCGGGTCGCTTAAAACAGGAAGGATTTTATTTTTCTATTTTTTTATCTTTTGTTATTTTCTGAACATCTTTGGCGGAGTCGGTGAAGAGGGTGCCGTTTAGGTGGTCTATTTCGTGCTGGAAGATTTGAGCCAAGAGGCGGCTACCGCCTCGCTCAAACGGATTGCCGTTCTCATCATAGGCTCTCACTGTCGCCTTGGTTGATCTTTTTATTTTACCGTAATAATCCCTGACGCTGAGACATCCTTCTTCCATTACTTCTTTTTCTTTGGACAATTTTGTTATTTCCGGGTTTATAAACACAAGGTCTTTAAACTCGTCTTTGTCGCTTTTCGCCGCATCAAGCAATTGAAATATTTTTTTTGAAACAACGAAAATTCTTAAAGGCGCGCCAATTTGAGGCGCGGCTATGGCCACGCCTTCCTCTTCTCTCGCGAGCGAGTTTTTCATATCTTCTATTATTTTTTGGATTTTCTCGCTTTTTATTTCTTCAAGCGGAACCGGTTCCGCGAAATCGCGGAGCACCGGATCGCCACTTTTCGCTTGAACGATTTTTGCAATTTTTTTCTGCATCATAGAAATTTATGTTAATACATTTTGACCTTTTTTACAAAAAAATGTCCCACCTTCTTTAAAAAAGTAAAGGTGGGACAGCGGAATTTCGCACTCTTCGGGGCGTCACATAGATGCAAATAATGATTTTGAAAGGCCCAAACCATTAACCATTATAGTGGGAGCGCCTGCGTTTTAAAGTACTAAAAACGCGTAAGAGATATGCGGGGGACGGTATTTTAGAACGGCAATTTTTTTATATATATAAAAAATACAGTCTCGCATGTTGCGTATTTAATTTCTGCTAGGTTACCCTACTTAAACGACTGGATATGAATCAGCCGATTAATGACAGAGGACTGACCTTATGGGTTTCATCCATAAGTTCCGCACGCCGGCCCGGAGGTATCCCACTTTTCTTTTTTTAGAATAACACTTTATCGACATATTTGTCAATCTTTGCTTTTCGCACGGCCTAAAAATTTTGCGGCTTGCTTATCATTGTGATAAAATAATTAAAAAATAAGATATAATACTTTAACATGAATCAATTTTACAGCAATTCAATTTTTTGGATAGAAACGGATAAAATCAAGCCGAACCCTTATCAGCCAAGGCATGAGTTTGACGAGGCTAAGCTCAAAGATTTGTCCGAATCAATCCGCCAGTACGGCATACTCCAGCCCCTTGTGGTGACGCGCAAAGAGATATACAAAGAAGATGGCGGACTCTCCGTGGAGTACGAGCTTATCTCCGGTGAAAGAAGATTGAGAGCTTCAAAGCTTGCCGGACTCTCGCAAGTGCCGGTCATAATCAGAAATTCCGAGGAAAACGACCGATTGAAACTGGAGCTGGCGATAATTGAAAATTTGCAGAGGGAAGACTTAAACCCCGTCGACCGGGCGCGGGCGTTCCAGCGGCTTGTTGACGAATTTAATTTCAAACACATTGAAATCGGACAGAAAGTCGGCAAGAGCAGGGAGTATGTGTCCAACACGTTAAGAATATTGGCTCTACCTGAAGCGATGCTAAACGCTCTTTCTGAAGGAAAAATTTCAGAGGGCCACACTCGGCCGCTCTTGATGCTTATTGATCGGTCGCAAGAGCAAGAAGTATTATTCAAGGAAATTATTTTCAGAAAGATGACTGTTCGCGAAGCCGAATCAATCGCCAGAAAAATCGCGACAGAAAAAACCCGCAAGAAAGAATACGCGCCTGACCCGGAGATTAACGAAATTGAAGAAAAATTGACCCAATCGCTCGGCACGAGAGTGCATATTGAAAGACAGGAGACCGGCGGGAAAATTCGCATAGACTTCTTTTCAAATGAAGACCTAAGGACAATTCTTGAAATGATTGAATCAAACAAGCATAGAAGTCCAAGCGAAATGCTTGAGAAGAATTTGGCAAAAACAGTTAAAAACGAGGGAGGGCAGGCGGTGGCAGACACAGCTCCAGCCTCGCCAGTTCAGGAAAACATTCCCGAAGAAATGTTTGCTTCCGCGACAGCCCCCGTTGACGACCGCCCGAAAGAAGAGAAAGAGTCGCAAGAAAATGAAGACCTCTATTCGGTGAAAAATTTCACTGTTTAGCTTATAATTTTGACACTAAACATTGTCTCATCTAGAATGTTATAAGAAACAGCACATTAGGGAATAAAATTTCTTCAAAAAATATTTTTAAGGAGGAGACGATGAGTGAAATTAAAATTTAACTTTTTATTTTTTTCGAAAGAAATTTGCATTAATTTGTTGATAGGTGTCGGCGTCTTGCTAGCCTTTTGCGGAAGCGGGGGGATACTCTTTTCCTATGAACTTAATGGTAAATCCTACAATGCGATAATAGTCGCAGCGATTGGATATATTTTAATATTCTCCGGGTTCTATCTACGCGTTATATGTATGAATAGGAAAGAAAAAAATTATTTTAAGCCTATCGAGAAGAGATAGAGATTTTCTTGAAGAGAAAATACCAGCGACATTGTTTGATGTCGCTGGTATTTTAGCAATCAAATATTTTAAACTGCTGTTGAAATATGAATCAATCAATGTTATCTTAATAAAAGATTGATAGTCATTTAAATTTTTAATTTATTGAAAGGAGAAAATAATGGTAGCAGTAGACGGACTTAAAACGACGACATTAGAGTTACCGGAAGATGGAATATCTAAAAAGGTTGAAGGACAAAACAGGATTGGAGATAACAAAAAACCTCCGGATTTCATTTGCAGAATCTGCGGCTCTAGAGAGTTTAAAGAGAAATCCGAAAATAACGGAATTATCAGTCCGAAAGGAAGAATCTGGGGAGGAAGAAGCGGGAGAGTTTACTGCATTTGTACCGGATGTTCTGTGATTTTTGAAAACCCTGAAAAATTTTCGAAAAAATAATTACGAGTTATTTTTTTAATTAGTTTTTTAGAAAGGAAAAGGAATGCGCAAAGCTGGATTATCATTTCGTCTCTTGCAGATTTCGTTATTTGCATTAAGTTTGGTTGCCTTGTTTCAAGTAGTATCAAGTAGTTTCAAGTAAATATCTTGGAAGATTGAGTAAAAAAGTCGCTCAAGCCATTGAAGAAACTGAAACGCCAAACATTTCAGTCGTTGCGACAAGTGAAGAATAAGGAAAACAAGAGACTCGTTGATTAAATTAAAATCAACGAGTCTTTTTACATTTCTATTCCGCTTTGGCGATTTTGTGGGGGTTATGATTCGGACAGGTTTTGTCGGAACATCGTTCGGGAATGGTTTTTGTTCCTTCCATCATAAGCGCTCCACAAGCCGCGTTGCCTCCTTTTTCGTATTTACAGATATTGCCGGTCGGCTTGGCTTTTATGGCATTCTTGCATTTCGGATAATTGGAACAGCTGTAAAATAGACCGAATCTGCCGCGTCGTTCCGTCATCATTCCGTCTTTACAAACTGGACAAGAAACACCCGTTGAATTCTGCCTTTCAAGTTCGGCGTCCTTTTTAATAAATTTGCATTTAGGATAATTGTTGCAGGAAATAAATCTTCCGAATTTGCCGTCGCGTTCAACAAGCTTGCCTTTTTTGCATTCTGGACAATCCTCTCCGGTTTCTTTAGGGCCGGCAAGCTCCTCGCCGGTAATTTTCCTCGCTCCCGAACAGTCCGGAAATTTGGCGCAGCTTAAAAATTTACCGGATTTGCCGAGTTTTATTATCATACCCCCTTCGCAGGTCGGGCATTTCATAGCAGGATCGGCTTCTCCCATGTTATTTATTTTTTCAATTTTGTCTTTTGATTTCACGTCTTTGGAAAAAGGCTTATAAAAATCGCTTAAAGTTTTTTCGTATCCGATTTTTCCGCTAGCGATATCGTCAAGCTCGTCTTCCATCTGGGCGGTGAATGAATCGCTTATGTAATGGGCAAAGTTTCCCTCAAGAAACGAACTGACGACATCGCCCGTGTCGGTCGGGTGCAGAGCCTTGCTTATTTTCTCAACATAGCCCCTGTCTTCAAGAGTCTTTATTATACTAGCATAAGTTGACGGTCGGCCGATTCCTCTCTTCTCCAGCTCTTTGACGAGACCGGCTTCGGAATATCTTGCCGGCGGTTCAGTCTGTTTTCCTTCCGAACGCATTTCCATAAGTTTTAAAATTTCGCCAACCGCGACTTTTGGCAATTCAACATCCTCGCCACGCGACATCGGGTCGGCCGCAAGCCAGCCGTCAAACTTTACTCTTGAACCGTTTATGTAAAAATCGGGAATTTCGCCTTTGCCGACTTCGGCGATAATTTTTGTCCTCATCACTTTGGCATCGGACATCTGAGAAGAAACCGCTCTTTGCCAGATAAGGCGATAAAGTTTTTGCTGTTCGTCATTCGTTCCGCCGGATTCATTCAGCATATTCGTCGGCCGTATCGCTTCGTGCGCCTCTTGGGCGTTCTTGCTTTTTTTGGAATAAACGCGCAGAGCCAAATATTCTTTGCCGAATTTTTTCTCCACTAATCCGTAAATTTGCTTTAACGCGACTTGGCTCATATTGACGCTGTCTGTCCTCATGTAAGTAATAAGGCCGGATTCGTAAAGTCTTTGCGCCACACCCATTGTTCTTGACGGAGCGAAGCCTAATCGGGAACTCGCCGATTGCTGGAGAGTGGAGGTGATGAACGGCGCGCGAGGCGACCTTTTGGCTTCCATCTCGGAGACATCTTTGACTTTCCATATTTCTTTATTGCCGATTTTAAGTATTCTTTCTGCTTCTTTTTCCTCGCGCGGTTCTTCGGAGCAAGTGAGTGTGAATTTTTCTCCTGCGCCATTTTTCGTCGCAACATCGGCGTTTATCGTCCAGAATTTTTCCGGTACAAAAGCGCGTATTTCGCGTTCTCTCTCCATAATGATGCGAAGGGCGGGGGACTGAACTCTGCCGGCGGACAAGCCGTAGCGGACTTTCTTCCAGATGAGCCCGCTCAAATCATAGCCGACTAATCGGTCAAGCACTCTTCTAGCTTCTTGCGCCCGTCTTAAATTCTCGTCAATGTCTCGCGGATGCTCAATCGCTTCTTTCACCGCGTCTTTGGTGATTTCGTGAAATACCACTCGTTTCGGATTTTTTAGTCCGACGGCTTCTTTAATGTGCCAAGCAATGGCTTCACCCTCTCGGTCTGGGTCTGTCGCCAATAATACCTCTTCCGCTCCTTTTGCCAGAGATTTTATTTCCGAAACGACTTTTTCCTTGCCTTTGGAAATTTCATAATGAGGGACGAAGCCCGCTTCAATGTCAATCGCGCTCTTATTGCTCTTCGGCAAATCCCTGATGTGCCCGACGCTCGCCTTGACCGTGTACTTGCCGTCCAAATATTTTGAAATCGTCTTCGCTTTCGCCGGCGATTCCACGATTAAAAGTTTCATAATTCAATAAGTAATACTATAAACGGATTTTCTTTGCAAATCTAATAAGTTTGTAAAGTCCATAAAGTCATCAAGTCTATAAAGTAAAGATAAGCAGACAGTCAGGACTAATTTGGACATTGGATGTCCAAATTAGAGTTCCCCCTTCTTCCTTTATAACTTTACAAACTTGATAAACTTTATAACTAAAATTTTTTGTCAGTTGCGACATTATTTGGTATTGTTTAGATATGCCAATAAAACAAAGAATTCTCACGGGCGACAGGCCGACGGGACCGCTTCATCTCGGGCATTATGTCGGGTCGCTTAAAAACAGAGTTTTGCTTCAAGATAAAGATGATTATGAGCAATTCATCTTAATTGCTGATATTCAAGCTTTGACGGATAATTACGACAACCCGCAGAAAATTAAGGATAATATTCTTAAATTAACGCTGGACTATTTAAGCGTGGGAATCAATCCAGGAAAATCAACCATCATTATTCAATCGCAAATTCCCGAGCTAGCGGAGCTCACTATCTATCTTATGAATATGATTACCGTTGCCCAGCTGGAAAGGAATCCGACGGTGAAAAACGAGATTAGGCAAAAAGGCTATCGTGAAAATGTTCCGGTCGGTTTTTTCGTCTACCCGATAAGCCAAGCGGCGGACATACTCGGCTTTCAAGCGAATCTTGTCCCTGTCGGAGAGGATCAACTGCCGATGATAGAGCAGTCCAGAGAAATCGTCCGCCGTTTTAATTCTTTATATGGACAGACTTTCGTTGAACCGAAAGAGATGCTGTCGGAAGTTCCAAGATTATGCGGGATTGACGGCAAAGAAAAAATGAGCAAGTCGTTAAACAACACAATAAACTTAAGCGACTCTTCCGATGTCGTTTATGAAAAAGTTATGAAGATGTATACAGACCCGACTCGCGTCAGAGCGACCGACCCGGGCCACACTGAAAATAATCCGGTCTTCATTTATCTCAATGTCTTTCACGACGACAAAAGAGAGATTAAAGATTTTGAGGATAAATACAGACTCGGCAAAGTCGGCGATATAGAAGTAAAAAAGAGACTGGCGGAGATACTGAATAATTTTCTGGAGCCAATCCGTCAAAAAAGAGAAGAATATGAGAAGAATATACCTTTAGTCAATTCCATTCTTAAAGAGGGAACGGAAAGAGGAAGAGAGGTTGTTCAGCAAACAATGAGTCTCGTGAGAAAAGCCGTTAAGACGGACTATTTCGGTTAGTTTCTCTTAACTTGGTAGTCGGAGTACCAAGTGCCTTTGTCGGAGTACCAAGTGCCTTTTTTGATTTTCCGAGTGAATTATGTTATCAATAATTTAGATAAAAGCGAATGGCGCTTTAGTTTTTTGATATTTTATGAAAGGAAAATATCCGATATTATTTGGAGCTTTGTAAAAACATCTTAATTTTGGAATCTTAAACGAGAGGAGAATTGAAATGATTAAGGTAGAGTTGTTAGCTCACACAAATGTTCACCCGATTGATCTGGCAAGTCACGCGGCAGGAATTTGTTATCAGGATACGATGCCAATACTTGGTAAACGGATGGATGACATTGAAGGTAAGTTATTTAAAAAAAGCCACCACACGCCATTTCAGCATCATTCCATGACATTTACCGTTGAAGGTATTGCCGTCGGTGATATTACTTTCGGAATGCATTTGGCAAGCCCTTTTTACAACAGCGACCAGAGAAGCGGGAGATTCTGCGCCAAGATGTTTCTTAATCCGGATTATGACAAGATAAAAAATTATATTAGAAAATTTTGGTGGAATATTTCAAGCAGCGCCTTAGTCATGGCAATGGACTACATTAAAGAAGGAGTTAATCTTTATCACGCCAACATCGCGACCGCCACTGAAGTTGCCGGAAATTTTGTCGCGGAAGAAAGACCGTTTGCCAGTAATAAAATTAAGGCTAATATACCCAAGTACGCTCAAGAACAAACAAGAATGTCTATTCCCGTCATTTTCCCCACAGCTTTTGATTTTACAATAAACGATACCGCGCTTGTGGCAATGTATGAGTCAGCTTGGACGCCGGTAATGAGATATGTGACGGGAGAAATGGCGCGTCTGTTTGTAGAAAAGTATCCGGAAACAGCTTTCATGTTTAATGAAGACCGGAGAAGAAAGAGCGACTGGGCGATTACGATTAAAGACACTCGGATGCTTGGGGTGAGATACAAACCCGTCTTTGAGCTAATAAGTCTTGAAGTTGATGTTTTTAAACCGGAGACATTTTGCCCGTCGGATAAAAGTATTATGCATCCCGTGGACCGCCTCCATTTTACTCCAGAGATGATGGAAAACTCTGTTAACGGCATAAAAGCCAAGATAGAGGTGTCAACGGCGACAAATGGACAAGACCAAAGGCATAGGGCAATGCGCCGAGGCACTCCAAAATTTACAGGCAACTTCTACATACCTCCGATTTTGAAGGAATTGAAACTGGAGAAAAAGGCCATAGAATTGATGAATAGATGGCTTGAGGTGAGCAAAGATATCCCTGACACATTAGCCATGATGCTTGCTCCGTACGGCGCTATGGTTTCGTACACAAAATCCGGTTCATTCAATGCTACTGCTCACGAGCAA
This sequence comes from Patescibacteria group bacterium, assembly GCA_038078215.1. Classification (GTDB taxonomy): domain Bacteria; phylum Patescibacteriota; class Minisyncoccia; order Phycocordibacterales; family GWA1-40-21; genus GWA1-40-21. Next base: position 10,995 of record JBBUED010000009.1, read on the forward strand.
TGCAAGCGTTCGTGCCGGTCAGCGCAAGAAGAGATTTCCGAATTGGGAAGATTGCAGAGGCTCGCCATTGAGGAAAGATTAGGCAAAGATTCTCCGCTTCTTTCTATGTTTAAGCCGCCTTGTTATGAGGAAGGAATCTGTTCCGAAGGAGATGGGTATTGCGGAAGAGACGTAGGAATCAGAAAGACCGGAGATTATTTCCCCAAGCGGAAGATTTAGTTATATTTCCTTTAATTTTAAAATCTAAAAAAAGAGTATCAACAATTTTTGTTGATACTCTTTATATTTCTTAAAAGCTAATAATCTACAACCTACAACCTACAACCTACAACCTACAACCTACAACCTACAACCTACAACCTAAGACCTATCTCCCCCAATTTCTCCTCAATCAATCCTTTGATTTCCATAATGGAAAGGAGCGCGCTGGAGTTACCGACGGACATGCCGGATTTTGCCAGTTCTCGAATGAGCTCGTCTCGTCCAAGCGGATTTTTGATGAGGGCGAACACTTTCCGCTCGTCATCGGAGAGGTTTTTCAATTCCAGCTCTTTGGTTATTTTATCTTCTTCAATTTTAAAACCGAGAACTTCAAGTATATGAGAGCTTGAGGACACCGGGGTCGCGCCGAGACGAATCAGCATATTCGGACCCTCGGAATTTTTGGAAAAAATTGAGCCTGGCACCGCCATCACATCCCTGTTGTAATCAGTCGCGAGTCGCGATGTGATAAGGGTGCCTGATTTTATTTCTGCTTCTATGATAAGCGTCGCGTGGGATATCCCAGCCATAATTCTGTTTCTTTGGGGGAAGCTATAGGCTGTCGCCCTGAACATTGGCTCAAATTCGGATAATAAAGCTCCGCCGGATTCAATGATTTTTGCCGCCAACTGTTTGTTTGAAGAAGGGTAAAGGACGGAAGGATGAAGCCCCGACCCTGGAATAGCGATAGTCGTAAGTCCGGCGTCAAGCGCGGCTCTGTGGGCGATGCCGTCAATACCAAGCGCGAGACCGGATACAATCACGATGTTATAGCCCCTAAGCCCGGCTATCAGTTTTTGACAAGCCTCTTTGCCGTAGTCAGTGTATTTTCTTGAGCCGACAACACAGAGAAATTTCGCGTCACTTTTTGGCATCTCGCCTTGAATGTAAAGTTTTTCCGGCGGTTCCGGAATTTCCATCAATCGTTCGGGAATTTCGTTGAAGGGGAGTTCTCTTGTGGAATTGCTCATAATATTTTCTTTTATTCTAACATTTTGATAATATAAAGGGTATGTTAGACATCAAATTCATCAGAGAAAATAAAGACATAGTCCAAGAGGGCGCGAGGAAAAAGCGCATTGATTTTAATGTGGAAGAATTGTTGAAAGCTGACGACAGGAGACGAGAGCTTTTGACTTCAATTGAAAAAAAGCGTGCCGAACAGAATCAGTGGAGCGAAAAAATTATGAGGACTCCGGACGCGGCGGCTAAAACCCAACTTATCGCGGAAATGAAGGTTGTCAAAGAAGAGCTTCAAAAAGAAGAGGAAGAACAAAAAGAGGTAATGAAAAAATGGCAAACGCTTATGGTCCAAACGCCAAATATTCCGGATATGTCCGTGCCGGAGGGGGAGAGTGACACCGACAATCAAGAAGTCAAAATATGGGGTGAGATTCCTAAATTCAATTTCACGCCGAAAAGCCATGTTGAAATAATGGAGAAAGCGAATATGGTTGATCTGGAAAAAGGCGCTAAAATTTCAGGATTCCGAGGATATTTTTTGAAAAATGACGCAGTGCTTCTTAACTTTGCCGTCTGGCAATTCGTTTCTGACCATTTCAATTTCAAAGGCGATTTTTCGCAGATGCTCGCGCCCTCTCTTGTCCGCAGAGAAACGCTTGTCGGCACGGGCTATCTTCCGCAGGGAGAGGAGGATATGTATAAAACTCAAGATAATGATTATCTGGCCGGCACGGCGGAAGTTTCCACGATGAGCTATTTTGCCGACGAGACTTTGAACGCGAGCGATCTTCCGAAAAAAATAATCGCTTTTTCGCCAAGCTTCCGTCGCGAGGCAGGAAGTCACGGCAAAGACACCAAGGGAATTTTCCGCGTTCACGAATTCTTTAAATTTGAGCAAGTGATACTATGTGAAGCCAGCCACGAAGAGAGTGTTAAGCGGCATGAAGAGTTGTTAAATAACTCTGAAGAAATTATGCAGGCTTTGAAAATTCCATATCATGTCGTGGTCAATTGCGCGGGCGACCTCGGGCTTGGGCAAGTCAAAAAATATGACATTGAAGCTTGGGTTCCTTCGGAAAACCGCTACAGAGAAACTCATTCCTGCTCGTATTTTCATGATTTTCAGACAAGGCGTCTGAATATCCGATATAAAGACAAAGACGGCAAGTTAAGATTTGCTCATTCCCTCAACAATACCGCTATCGCGACTCCAAGAATTTTAATTTCCATAATTGAAAACAATCAAATGGAAGACGGCTCGGTTGTTGTGCCTGAAGTTCTGCAGAAATACATTGGGAAAAAAGTAATCACCGGAAGAAAATAGCATTATTTACCATGAATCATAAAACTCTTACTCGGCGGGTTATTTTGAGGGTACGGATTTTTTGAAGCTTAAAAAATCCTGAAGTTTTCGCGCCGCCGCGCTCAAAACCCTCTCAAAACAGCCCGCCTCGACGAGTTTCGTAATTCAAAATTATTTACTAATCGGCATATTGAAAAAATGATTCGCAATAGCCCGACTCTCAAACCGTCAAAATTAAGAAGGCGGAGGCGAAAAATATTCGCCATTAAGACTATTCTTGTCCTCCTTCTTTTAATGGGTTTAGCCTTTTTGTTTTCTTGGTTTTCCAAAATGCCCTCCATTCAAATTGAAAACATAGAAGTATCGGGCAATTTGACCGTATCCAAAGATGAAATTATTAATCTCATAAGAACGGAGACATCGGCGAAATATTTTAGGTTATTCTCAAAGAACAGCGTATTTCTATACCCGAAGGAATCAATAGAGGCAAAACTGGCGGATGATTTCAAAAGAATTGAAACAGTATCAATAAAATTCAAAGGACTTAAAACCCTCATCATAAATATGGTTGAAAGAAAACCAAACTCTCTTTGGTGCTTCAGCGGCGTAGAAGACGGGATTGCTCGCAAGAATAATAATTCAGGAATGTGCTATTTCCTAGACAAAGGAGGGTTGGTTTTCAGCGAGGCGCCTGACTTTTCCGGTACCGCATTCCTTCGCTATTACGGCTTGCTTGATGGTATTGAACAGCCGATAGGGGGAAATTATATGACGAGCGAAAAGTTTAGGGAGGTGTCGCGTTTTGTCGGTTCATTGGAAATTTTAGGAATAAAAGTCGCAACATTTCGAGCGGAATCGGAGAGCGATTACGAAATTGATTTGAAAAACGGCATCAAAATACTTTTTGACGACAAACAGCCATTTGACAAGACCCTTGAAAACATACAATCAATTTTAAGCGAAGTTGATCTAAAAAAAGAATATCCATTGAATAATCCGTCCAACATAAATTATGTCGATTTGCGCTTTGGAAATAAGGTGTTTTTAAAGAGTGAATAATCAGGTTTTAGTGATTAGGTTTTAGGTTTCAAGTCAAGTTGCTTTTCTTAATAAAAAGAATACAATTTCTTTATATGTCAAACGAATTTGAATATAAAATTGAATATGAAACAGACAAGGAAACAGGACAAGTCACTGCTACTATTCCAGAGCTAAACCATCTTTCATCTTTCGGAGATACTTTTGCCGAAGCGGAATCTAATGTCCGAGAAGCGGCTCTCGGTTATTTGGAATTGTTTATCAAAGAGCGTAAAGAAATTCCAAAACCGGCATTTCATACGGAAGGGACATATCTAAGACTTTTTATACCAAAGACCTCTTAATTTAAGGAATTATGAGCAAACTAATTCCACTTCCAGCAAGAAAAGTTATCCAAAAACTAAAAAAAGCCGGTTTTAGCGAAACCCATCAAAGAGGCAGTCATCTTTATTTTAAAAGTAAAGACGGTACAAAAATTGTAACCGTGCCGGTTCACGGTTCAAAAGATATCCCTATCGGAACACTCTATAATATTGTCATAAGACAGGCTTGTTTATCCGCAGAGGAGTTTAATAACTTATAAAATTTATAAGCTTGGCATTTGGAATGCCGAGTGGTTTTTTCAGCAATGACATGAAAGGATTTTGGAAACAACTAAATAGGCCGTTTTTCGCGCTGGCGCCGATGGCGGATGTTACTGATGCCGCTTTCAGGCAGATAATCGCGAAATACAGTCGGCATGGAAAGACTGGCGGCGGTCCGGATGTGTTTTGGACCGAGTTCGTGTCGGCGGACGGCTTGGCGTCAAGAGGCAGAGAAAAACTTCTGATAGATTTGAAATATTCAGAAAACGAAAGACCGATTGTCGCGCAACTTTTTGGTTCGCATCCGGAAAATATGCGGGAGGCGGCGAAAATTGTCGCCGACCTTGGTTTTGACGGGATTGACATAAATATGGGCTGTCCTGACAGGGCGATAGAAAAGCAAGGCGCCGGCGTGGCGCACATAAAAAACCCAAAGCTCGCGCGTGAAATAATACAGGCGGCGATTGACGGCGCGGACGGTTTGCCGGTCTCGGTTAAGACGAGAGTTGGCTACAATAAAGACGAATCTGAAACTTGGATTCCCGAACTTATGAACGAAGATATTTCGGCGCTCACTATTCACGCAAGGACAAGAAAAGAGTTATCAAAGGCGTCAGCGAAATGGGAGAGGGTAAAAAAAGTCGTGGAAATAGTAAAGAAAAGTGGCAAAGAAATTCTTGTGATAGGGAATGGCGATGTTTTGGATTTGGAAGACGGAAGAATTAAAGCCGAAGAATCTGGCGCGGACGGAATAATGCTCGGACGGGCGATTTTCGGCAACCCGTGGCTGTTTGCCAATTTGGCCCAGATAAAACCTGGTAGCCAAATTGAGCATCCCTCCGAAGCCTTGGCGAAGGGGGATAACATTAGTATTAAGGAAAGGCTGAAAGTCCTAGTAGAACACACCAAACTCTTTGAAGAGCTTTTGAGTAAAGATAAGAATTTCGCGGTTATGAAAAAACATTACAAAGCTTATGTTAGCGGATTTGAAGGCGCGAAAGAATTGAGAATTAAGCTTATGAATGCCTTAAACGCTAAAGAAGTCGCCAATATTGTCTCTGATTATCTGAAATTGTCTCAAATTTGACATATATTAGAATTTGTTTTGTATTATTTATTATCAATTGACAATATTTTTTATTTTGATAGCTTACTTCACAGAGGCGGACTCGGGGTAATAAAAATACTTCCGGATGTTCCGACAGGAAAAGCCTAATCTGGCCCGCCAAAAAAGTGGAAAATTCCACATTACACAAAAGCCCAATAAAAATATAGCGGGCCAGATTAGGATAGTTTAATGTAGTTCTCTGAAAATTGACGAGCTTGGATATGTCCGATTGAGGTATATTTTACTCCCGTAAATATATCATAATAGCAGTCCAAGCTCGTCATACAAATACTTGATTTGACAGAGGCTAGTGTCCGAAACACCAATTCTTTATTTTCAAGGCTAGGTTTAGTTGTTTTCTAACGATTCCAACAAAAACCAAGATGCCTGTCAAAATAAATGGTAAAGTAGGCACAGCCATGTCAAATCATAATGCACCATCGGCCTGCTTTTTAGGAGGAGATGGGAGCAATCTAAAACCCTTTATCGTATGATTGGATCCTTGCTTATTTGCGAGGGGACAAATCATTCGGTAGAGGGTTTTTCGTTTTTAAATAACAGGTCGTCTGCTATAATATTTCCATGAATGAAATCGTGCTTTATAGAAAATATCGCCCGCAGAGCTTTAAGGATGTTCTCGGTCAGGAAAATATCGTGAAAGTGCTGGAAGGATCTGTGGCCCTAGGCAACATTTCTCACGCTTATCTTTTTGCCGGTTCGCGCGGGACAGGGAAGACCAGTATTGCCAGAATTTTCGCCAAAGCGATTGGATGCAGCGATAACGACCTCTACGAAATTGATGCCGCTTCCAACAGAGGGATAGACGACATAAGAGAACTTCGCGAAGCGGTGAACACTTTGCCGTTTGAATCCACCTATAAAGTTTATATAATTGACGAGGCGCATATGCTCACCAAAGAGGCTTTTAACGCGCTTTTGAAAACTCTGGAAGAGCCGCCCAAGCACGCTGTTTTCATATTGGCCACCACTGAAATTGATAAATTGCCGGAAACGATTGTCTCACGATGCCAAGTTTTTACATTTAAAAAACCGTCTCAAAAAATTTTGAAGGAGCTTGTTTTAAATTTAGCTAAAAAAGAAGGATTCAAACTGGAACCTTCTTCCGCCGATCTTATAGCTCTACTTGGGGAAGGTTCATTCAGAGATACGCAGGGAATACTTCAGAAAATTCTAAGCTTTTCCAAAGACAAGAAAATTTCCGTTGAAGAAGTAGAGCAAGTTGCCGGCGCCCCCAAAGCCAGCTTAGTCAACGACTTTATCAAATCTATTGATGAGAAAAATTTATCGAGCGGACTTGAAGCGATAAAATCCGCCGTTTCAAATAATATTGATATGCTCGTCTATCTGAAACTTGTCTTGCGAAAAATGAGAACAATTATTCTTCTCAAATACGCCAAAAATATGGAGAGCTCAATCCGAGAGGAATATTCGGAAGAAGATTTTGAGTTTCTTAAAGAATTAAGCGAGAAAAAAGAATCAAGTATCAATTCCAAAACTCTTCTGGAAATGCTCGCTACTTACGACTCCGTCGCCCGCGCTAACATCCCCGAACTTCCGCTTGAGCTCGCGCTGATAAAGCTGGCTTCGTAATTAGGCTGTAGGTTTTAGGTGTTAGGTTGTAGGAAAGAAATTAATTTTTTAATCCGCAACCTAATACTTACAGCCTACAAACTTTTTCCGAATTAAAATTCTGGATTTTTCAATCATATTCCTATAAGCTAGTAGCTAACAGCTATAAGCTATCTTAAGCTGTTTTACATTGCCGGATCGTCTAACGGTAGGACAGCAGCCTTTGAAGCTGTTTATCTTGGTTCGATTCCAAGTCCGGCAGCCAGTTTGAGATAGGTTCGGAGTCCGAGGAGTAGTCTCTAATATAAAATAATGATTCAAGTTCGAGGAACAAAATATTTTCACCTAGGATGGCTTGCAGTATCTCTTTTGATTGGATTTTTTACAGCCCGCCAAATTGGTCCTGAAACAATCTATCTAAAACCGGTAGTTATCACTTCTGGTGATCCAGTTGAGGCAATTAAAAATTGTGGCGAGAGTTGTAGTGTGTCTGGCCAACTTCTAGGGATTGATAATCCTAATTTTTCAGATCAACTAGGTGGTTTCGATAACTTTTTCCCTCTCTCAGCTATATCCAAATTTGATCTGAACATTAAATATGTATTAGAAGGAAATACTTTTCTAGAAGTTACTTATCCAAAATACTCTGAAAGGGTTAAGGATATTAGTATTTCTTGCAACAATAAAAGTATCCCTAAGTATTCTTCTGAAAAGCCCCATGAGAACATCTCGGGCGTTAGATCGTATTTGGTAGGCGAAAGAGTGTCTCAATATTTTTTATGCGCGAACCCTGAATTTAATTTTTCTTATAATCCAACTCAAAAAGTAGAAGTCGGGCCAAATGAATATGTTAAATTCACAACGCAAGGCAAAGATGCTGTCGTTATGTTTAATAGTCTTTCAGTAACTTTGACGCCCGACTGGTTGACGAAATTTTCAATTTTTCTAATATCATTTTTTCTCAGTCTAGGCGCAGGGAGTCTTTTCTACCTATTTTTATGTAACATAGGTATATTCCGAGGAGTGTCAAAATGATAGAATAAAAGTAATCAAAAAAGCCTTGTGGAGATTATTTGCCTAAACAAAATATTATGAACTCAATTTGTATATTTGGAGATAGCACCGCATGGGGCGCGTGGGATATTGAAAAGGGCGGTTGGGTAAATCGTCTTTGGTTTTATGTTGGCGAAAAAACCGATGGCGAGTGTGAGATTTACAATTTAAGTATTTCTGGCGGAACAACAGAAACAATACTTGCAAGATTTGAGTCTGAAGCAAAAATCCGCGGAGCCGATGCGCTAATTTTTCAATCCGGCGGAAATGATTCTTGCTTGGAAAGTAAAAATGGCAATAATCGTGTACCGCTAGAACAATTTGGAAAAAATTTAGAAGAAATCATTAGAAAGGCCAAAAACATAACATCAAATATCATTTTTATCGGATTAAAGAATGTTGACGAGCCGAAAACAACGCCTGTTTCATGGAAGGATATTTACTATATCAATGCCGAAATAAAAAAATATGACGAGACAATGAGGAATATTTGCAAAGAAAACAAAATTCATTATTTAGATATTTTTGGCCTTTTTGAAAATGAGGATTTTAAGGACGGTATTCACCCCAATATCGCGGGACATAAGAAAATTTTCGAGAAGGTAAAAAGTTTTCTTGAAGAAAATAAATGGATATGACCACAAAAAATGTAAAACTTGTCGTTTTCGTCCCGCTTTCTCATGCTGACACAGTGCGTCAAGCGCTCGGTGAAGCCGGAGCAGGTAAAATCGGGAATTATGACTTCTGTTCTTTTTCTTCTCACGGCACTGGCCGATTTCATGGAAACGAAAAATCAAACCCCGCTATAGGTGAATTAGGAAAATATGAAGAGGTAGAGGAAGAACGAATTGAGGTCGTTGTGCCACAAGAGATTTTGAAAGAAGTCGTTGAGAAAGTAAAAAATGTCCACCCATATGAAGAAGTTGCCTTTGATATTTATCCTTTGGAAGATTTTTAATATGGCAACAATTTACAAAAAAGTTTGGCGATAATATTTTGAGAAAATCATTTCCGGCAAGAAAAAGCTGAAATTGCGTCTTAGAAATTTTTTGCGGAGGTTCTTTCTTTTTTATAGCTGTTGAGTATTTTCTCAAAAGTCAGGTAATAAGTAGATATCTTTGTCTTTATTATGTTAAAATTAAACAATGGAAAACATTATTCAAGCGGATATTTTTTTCTTTATTACAAGCGTCGCGGTTATCGTTTTTACCATCTGTTCAATCATCGTCATGATTTATGTTACTCGAATTTTAAGAGATATGAAGCATATTTCCAAGATGATGTCTCAAGAAAGCGACAAACTTCTTGGCGACATCGGCTCATTGAGAGAGGTGATTGAAGAAGAGGGGGCAAAAGTCAAGACGATTGCCAGTTTTTTTCTTAATTTATTTGCTCATCGCCGAAAGAAAGCGAAGACGAAACGAATGAATAAAACGATTGAATAAAGGAAACAATTTAAATCATTGTCAGCAAAATTATAAAAATCATATCTCTAATTCGCGCGAATGGTAGAATAGATTTATTTGTTGCATAATAAAAAACATGAAAGAAAAGGAATTGGAAAAAATACTGAAAGCGCTCGCAAATAAGCGCCGCATCTCTATTTTGAAATATCTCAAATTGAAAGAATCGGCTTCGGTCGGAGATATTGCCAGCGAGATTAAACTTTCGTTCAAGGCGACTTCTAAGCATCTGATGATTCTTTCGCATGTTGATATCGTGGAAAAAGAACAGGTTAGTCTCACCATGATATATAGCCTGTCTAAAGAAACCCATCCAATCGTCAAAAAACTATTTGACTTGCTCTAATCTCTAATTCGCGCGAATAGGCGAATAGGCGAATAGTCGTATCAATTACAATTTTTATTTTTTTTATAATAATAATTTATTATTAAATCTTGAATTACGAAACGCAAAAATTTACGGTCTGGTTGAGTAAAAACATTTAAAAGACAAAGAGATTTTGCGACCCGAGGACCTAAATTTTTGCGTTTCGTAATTCATAGTATTAAAAATAAAATGAATGAAAAATATGAAAAAATGCTGGAAGAGATGTCAAAGATTGCAAATATGCCGCGGTCGATTCGAATTGTCGTCAGATACGATAAGGAATTGCAGAAAATCACGCGCAAACCAGAGTGCCCTGTGATTATGAGCGAGGGGTCGACTTTTGTTTATCTGCTTATGAATATTTTTATGGAATACCCGAATATTGAAAGACGATATCCGCCCGGAACGCTTGGGTTTTCCATAAACGGAATTTCGCCGAAAACATACACCCCGCTTTTTGACGGCGACTTGATTGATTTCAGCGCTTCAATCTCTGCGGAGCGGTAGAAACATTTTTGAGGGCTACCACTTGCATCTTTTTTAATTTTATTGTATATTGTTTCGGTCTTTGCGCCGGATAGCCACTGAATTTCGACCAGTTCGAAATTCAGAGGAAAGTCCGAACACTCCCCAGCTCCAATTTTGCGTTTTAGAAAATTCTAGAGTTCAAAATTGGGGCTGGGAGCAGGGTAGCGGGTAACGCCCGTCTGGAGCAATCCAAGAGGTGCGAACAGAGACGTCCCGACGCGAAAGTGTCGGGACGCCCCGCAAAGCTTTTAGCGGCGTGGGGCGAGTAAAACTATAAGGTTATTTTGTCCC
>JBBUED010000010.1:0-1280 GCA_038078215.1 Patescibacteria group bacterium
AAATTTTAAATTTGTTAAAATTTTACTTTTCCTCCGAAGGAGGATCCGCCTTTGGCGGAAAAAACTTTCTTTTCAACTTTATCCACCCGAATCGATAATATTTTCAACTCTTCCCTAGTGGCGCGATTTAAAGACAAGTTGTCGATTCTGTTTGATAACCCGTCAATTTTGCGTGACATTTTTTCTTCCAAATCTTCAAATTTCTTATCAACATCGTCAAATCTTTTATCAACATCTTTAAACCTATTATTCACATCCTCAAAACCTCTCCCGATCATTATCGCAAGATCATCCATCGAAACTTTTCTTGTTTTTTTATTTTCTTTTTTCATAAAAAATTTAACCTAAATTCTGAAACGTCTCAATCGCCTCCGCTATATCCCCGCTCTCAAAAATAGCCGAGCCGGACACGAGTCTGTTTGCTCCGGCTTCAATAAGCTCGGCGGCATTTTCCAAAGACACTCCCCCATCCACGCTTATTATAGTATTTGGATACATCTCCCGCAAATCGCGAATTTTTTCAAGAACTCTTTCGTCAAAAGGTTCCCCTTGATATCCGATATTCTCAATTCCCATAAACTGGACAAAGTCTATTGTCGGCGCGCCTCCATCATCAACCTCGCTTAAGATATCGTAAATCTCTTCATTCGGAGTTTCTATGTTCAAAGCGGCGCCGATTTCCACTCCGTAAGACGCCTCACTCGAAGATCCGTATTCTTGCCGAATCTTTCGGAAAAGCGAAAGCGGGTCCGGCGTAGATTCAATATGAATTACAATTCTTTTGGCTCCGGCAGAAATCCAATCATCAATAATATTTTCGGGGTGCTTCACCATCAAATCAGCTTCAAAATCAATACTGTCCCAAAAAGGAAAACCTTCTTCCTGTCCGACAATTCTTAAAAAAGTTTCATCAACACCTTTCTTATAAGGCCAAGTCTTCGTCGGCGTAAACTTCCCATCGCACACGTCAATCTGCGCCAAGGGAGCGATTCCCGAAACCAAAGAAAGTTTTTCTCTCAAATCGTCAATGTCTTCCGGCAGAATTGCCGGTATAATTTCTGTCATATCTTTTTGTTGGAAAAATCAAATAAAACTTCCGCTTTTTATCACATGTTCCACCAATGTATGCGCATACCCCATTTCGTTGTCATACCAAGCGAGCACTTTGACCAAATTCCCATCCACCACTCTGGTGAATTTCAGGTCGGCAATGGAAGCGAAACTTGTCCCCAAAATATCAGAAGAGACAAGCTCTTCTTCCGTCACGGAAAAAATATTTT
>JBBUED010000011.1:0-28325 GCA_038078215.1 Patescibacteria group bacterium
CATCAGGACCGAAATAGACAAAACTAACGAAACTCTCGGCAAAAAAATCCGCGCCGGCAAGACTAAAAAAATTCCCTATCTTCTGGTCGTCGGCGAAAAAGAAGAAAAAGAAAATACCATCTCCGTTAACGCCATGAACAATAAAGAGCAGGAAATTTTGGCCTTGTCGCAATTCACCGAAAAAATTCTTAAAGAAATCGCGGACAAAAAATAAAAGAGGGTTTTTAGACCCTCTTTTTTAATATAACATAGCGACAATTTATCTTGTCGACTACAACTTTCCTGACTCTAAACTTGGAGGAATGGTTAATTTTATTATCAAAATACCAACTGTTTCCTGTCTTTAAACTAACAATTTCAACTCCTTTCTTGCGCCAAATGGAAATTACTAGCGTACCAACTAATTTGTCATATAATGACTTAGTTATTACTCCGTATTCGCCCACCTTAAGACAAGATGGGTGCATTTGCCTCGGTAAAGTAATTTTGTCTAGATGTTTCTGAACTATTGTATCCACTTTCCCCCCCCCTTCTGCGTTTTTAATTCAAAAAATATTTCAAATAACAGACAGATAATCTGCTTTCATTCATACCCCAAAACCGAAATTTTTGCAAGAAAAAAAAGATACCTGTTTTAAGCGATAGCAGAAAAATGGTATCATTTGAAAACTGAATAATTTTGGAAATTAAGAACATCGTTAAAAGTATGTCGTTAAAAGTAAGTAAGTGTGGAAAAATTCCGATAAATATGTTAAGTTATTCGTTTAAGGACTAAATCAATTCGGCTGAATAAAATTGATTGTCCGAATATTTTGTCGGACAAAATGTTTTAGGAGAGATAGCGGAGCGGTTGAACGCCCTTGTACGGCAAAAAAGCGGAGGGGTGGCAGAGTGGTTGAATGCATTGGTATTGTTCCCGATTTATCCAAGAGAGAAGCGATTGGCTATAAATCGGGAATCCCGCGTAGAGCGGTGGGGTGGCAGAGTGGTTGAATGCGCTTTCACACGGAAACAAAGCGGAGGAGTGGCAGAGTGGTCGATCGCACCGGTCTTGAAAACCGGAACCTCGGAAACGGGGTCGTGAGTTCGAATCTCACCTCCTCCGCTTTGTTTCTGAATCTTGCCCGCCGGAGGCGGGTCCGCCTCTGGCGGAAAAACCGGAATATCCGAAAGAGTATCGTGAGTTCGAATCTCACCTCCTCCGCCAAATTTTATAATCCTGGGCAAGTTGATTTTTTAATCAATTTTATTATATAATCTTGCAAGATTTATTGTCCTTAAACTCTTTGGAGGTTTTACAATGGAAAAGATAATGCGGAAAGTGGTCTATTGCGTAACTCTGTCTATTGTGTGCGCGGGATTGTTTGTTGGATGGCTAGCCTGCCTTTGTCTTGAAGATACCGATATTGAATATTATGGTTAGGACCCGGACTTTCCCATAACAGCGGCTCAATATTATCCTAGATAATGAGTCGCTGTTTTGTTATCTGACTATGAATTACGAAACGCAAAAATTTAGGTCCTCGGGTCGCAAAACCTCTTTATTTTTTAAATGTTTTTGCTCAAACCAGACCGTAAATTTTTGCGTTTCGTAATTCAAGATATCTGAATAATTATCTCTTAAATATTTGTCCACCTAGAAAAACCGCCTTCTTGCCGAGATTCTCCTCAATTCTTAAAAGTTGATTGTATTTCGCCGTCCTTTCTCCTCGGCAGAGCGAACCAGTCTTTATTTGGCCTGTTCCGAGCCCGACGACAAAATCGGAAATTATCGCGTCTTCAGTCTCGCCGCTTCGGTGGGACACGACCGAAGTGAATCCCGCTTTATTCGCCATATTTATGGTGTCAATAGTTTCCGAAACGGTGCCGATTTGGTTCAGTTTAATAAGAATGGAGTTGGCCGCTTTTTTCTCAATTCCCTCCTTAAGAATTTTGCTGTTTGTGACGAAAATATCATCGCCGACAATTTGAATTTTATCGCCAAGTTTTTTAGTCAAAGCTTGATGACCTTTCCAGTCGTTTTCCGAGAGTCCGTCTTCAATGGACACAATCGGATATTTATTAGCCCAGCCAGAATAAAATTCAATCATTTCAACGCTCGAAAGAATCTTTCCCTCCCTCTCCAAATAATATTTTCCGTCTTTATAAAATTCGCTCGCCGCCGCGTCTATGGCAATAGAAATGTCTTTGCCGGCTTTGTATCCGGCTTTGGCAATCGCTTCCAAAATAATTTCAATCGCCGCTTCGTTTGACGCAAGCGCCGGGGCGAATCCTCCCTCGTCTCCCACCAACGCGCTTAATCTTCTTGACGTCAGAATTTTCTTGAGCATATGAAAAGTTTCCGCGCCGTATCGCAGAGCCTCCCTGAATGTCGGCGCTCCCAGAGGCATTATCATAAATTCCTGAATGTCAGTGGAATTTTCCGCGTGTTTTCCGCCGTTCACTATGTTCATCATCGGCACCGGCAAGACGAAAGGCTTTCCAGTCTTGCCTATCTTTTTGAAATATTTATAGAGCGGAATGCAGTCGCTGTCCGCCATGGCGCGGGCGAAAGCCATGGACACCGCGAGGATGGCATTGGCGCCGATACGAGATTTATTTTCCGTCCCGTCAATTTCCATCATTCTTTTGTCCAACTTCTTCTGGTCAAATTCGCCGCCAACCAGAGCTTTCTTAAGTGCAGTATTCACATTGGAAACCGCTTTGAGAACACCCTTTCCGCCGTAGCGTTTATCGTCTCCATCCCTAAGCTCAATCGCTTCTTTGCTCCCCGTTGAAGCTCCCGACGGCGCGGCGGCGCGCCCAAACGAGCCATCTTTTAAAATGACATCAGCTTCCACAGTCGGATTCCCTCTTGAATCAAGAATTTCCCTCGCGATAATTTTTGAAATTTTTGGCATATTTCTTTGAATTGCGAAACGCAAAAAATTTATAGGTCTATTGAGCAAAAACGCCTTAAAAAAACAAAGAGTTTTTGCGACCCGAGAACCTGAATTTTTGCGTTTCGCAATTCATAAATATTTTTTAATTATCACAACATAATATCATACAAAATCTTACCGCAAATACTGCGGAGCGTTCAGACTCATCCAGTCAAGGAGCTCTCTCATCACATAAAGGCCTCCGATGAGATTGACACTGGGGCCTCGTTCCATAAGCACGGCGAAGGCATATCTCGGATTCTTATAAGGGAAAAAGCCTATGACCCATGAGTTTACGAATTTTTTGGATGTTCCAAGCTCCGCCGTTCCCGTTTTCGCGGCAACTTCCGCTTGAGGAACATTCAAACCTGCCGCCGTGCCGTAAAGCACCGCCTCTCGCATTCCTTCCCGCACGACTTGAAAATCATCTTCTTTGATGTCAATCAATTTTGCGTCACTGTTCGGATGATTTAAAATGATTGAAGGGTTTAAAAGCTTTCCGCCGTTCGCCACCGCGGAGACGGCGCGAACCGCCTGAAGGGGCGTTATCTGAAAACCATACTGACCTATGGCGGTGTTGTAAGTGTCTCCTATACGCCACTCTGAATCAGCGAAATTGTCTTTTTTCCATTCGGGACCGGGGACGACTCCGGACTTGCCGGAAAAAAATCCTTTCGGAAAATCGCTGCCGAAACCGAACATTCTCATATACTTTTCAATATTATAAATTCCGAGACCTTTTTGATTTTCATAACCGCCACCCACTTCGTAAAAATAAACATTGGAAGATTCCGCCAAGGCTTTTCTCATGTCAACATAGCCGTGAGATTTGATTTCCGTGAAAACCGACGGCTTGCTCGGATTATAAATGTTCGGCACGATGATTGACCCGCCGCTGAATATGGTGTCCAACGGCAAAATGATTTTCTCCGCGAGTGCCCCGAGCGCGACGAAGGGCTTGACGATGGAGCCGGGGGTGTAGAGTCCGTCGACCGCTCTGTTTAGAAACGGCTTATTCTTGTCTTCCAAATAAGATTGGATCTTTTTGCCGTCTTTGCCTTCCGACATCACCTGGGAACTGTATTCCGGATAATTAGCCATGGCCAGCACTTCTCCGCTTCGCGCGTCCATAATCACTCCGGCGCCGCCGGAAAATCCGACCCGTCGCGATAGGCCAGCTATTGATTCGTAAAATTTATTCTGAACTTCCGCATCAATCGACAAAGTGAGATTGCCGCCTTCTTTCGGCGGACGAATGACGCTTTCCGACTCTATTTCCCCAAGAGCGTTCGTTTCCGTCATCTTGAGCCCGTTCTCGCCTGAAAGCTCGCCGCTAAAAATTTTTTCAATTCCCGTTTTGCCGATATAATCCTCATTGTAATAAAATCCGGAAGAATCTTTCGCCGGATATTTGATATATCCTAAAATATGGGAGAAACCGGGAATGTCCGCGTACTTTCTTAAAGCGAAATCCTTATCTTCTCCGAAGACATTCCACGCGAGTTCTTTGCCGCTTCGGTCATAAATCACTCCGCGCGGGGCAAATATGGTAATATGGCGCAAACGATTATTTTCGCTCCGCTCGGAATATTTCGCCCCGTCAGCGATTTGAAGACTCCAGACTTTGCCGACAATCCCGATAAACGCCAGACTAAAAAATACGGCCAAAAAAATGATGCTGCGTCTGGAAATCGGGCTGACTATCCTGCCTTCAAACTGATGAGTATTGAATTTGGGCAGATTGCTTGAATCAAGAAAAATCTCATCGGGCTCTATTTCATCTCTCCTGCCCGTCAAACGCCCGTATCCGCTGAATATTTTTTTTATTTTCCTGTTTATCATAATCACTTGTCTGAATAAAATTTAAGCCGTTTCTTGATAAAAATTGACGAGATAAATAAAATAACGGAAATAAAAGCCATCAGGTGAGAAAAATCGTAGAGATTCGCGATCGGCCTGCCGTAGAGAGCGTCAATAATGATTCCCGCGAATATTATTTCATAAAAAGATTCGTAATAATAAAGCGAGAACAAGGCGATGACCATGGGGAAAATCGGCGGTAAAAATAAAATCGCCAAAAAAATAAATATGTCCGTGAAAATTCTTGTTGACATTTCAATGAGTTATATTTCCACCATGACCCATTTGAGTTCAGACAGATTTGCCGGAATTTTAAAAAAAATTTTCTGGAAAGAGTCCGACGGATTCAATTCTATTTTTCGGACAAAGCCGAAGACCGAAACCGATATGCTCGGAATCACAGCCGCGTCCCCTTCTTTTATCTCCACGCCCCTCGGCAGTCTGGCGGAAAAATTTCCTCCGCCAAGCCCTTCCGCTTCCACTTGCGCCGATTTGTCGCCGACGAGAGCGATGAATTTTTCCCCCGGACTTGAGTACATTTTGACCTTGGAAGATTTCTCGCGCGCCTCTTCCACTTCTCCGATAACCGCCGAGCCTTCGTAAAAAACCTTGTTTCCCGCTCTGACTCCTTTATCAAGACCCGCGTCAATTATGATAACATCAAAAGGCGACACGCCGGGCTTCGCCAAAACAGCCGCCAAAACAGCGTTCTTTTTTATATCGACTCTCCCGAGCAAAGCTTTCAAATCTTCGTTTTCTTTTTGAATGATTTTCAGCACCGATAAATCCGCGGAGGTTTTGTCCAACTCCGAACTAAGCCTTCTGTTATCCGAGATAAGCGAACTCTTTGAACCGATTAAAGAAAAAGTGTCGGAGAATTTCAAAGCCGCGTAGCCGTCAAACTTCCAAAAAGGCAGAGCGATTTTATTGACAAATCCTTTAAACGAACCGGTAAGAGAAACCAAGAAAATCGCCGCTAACCCCAACGCGATCGCGCCGATTTTCATTCTCCGATTTCTGCCCCTTGGCTTTGAATTATTTTTTAGGAGGTAATTCATCTTCATTTTGTATCAACACTTCCTCAAATTCTTCCAAATTTTCCAATATTATTCCGGTGCCTCTGGCGATGGCAGTAAGAGGATCGTCGGCTATGAATACCGGAATTTTAAACCATTTTCGAAGAAGCTCGTCCAATCCTCTGATCATCGCCCCTCCGCCGACCAAATGAATTCCCCTTTGCATCACATCGGAGATTACCTCGGGAGGCGTCGTCTCCAGAACTTCCTTTACCGCCTCTACGAGATTGTCAACCGATTGCGCGATGGCTTCTCTCACATCGGAATCTGTGATGATGACTTCGCGCGGAAGACCCGTTATCAAATCTCTCCCTTTTATTGAAACCTCGGCCGATTCCATGGGCATGGCGGAGCCGAGCGCGATTTTCAAAGTTTCAGCCGTCTTCTCTCCGATTAAAATTTTGAATTCGCTTCTTATGTAAGAAATTATGTCATTGTTAAGTTTGTCTCCGGCTATTTTCAAATTCTTGGAACGGACAATTCCACCCAGAGATATCACGGCGATGTCAGTCGTGCCTCCTCCGATGTCAATAATCATATTCCCGACCGGTTCCATTACGGGCAGTCTTATGCCTATCGCCCCGGCCATCGGCTCTTCAACGATAAAAACTTCGCGGGCGCCGGCGTTCCTCGTGGCGTCGCGCACGGCTCTTATCTCAACATTGGTAACGCCGGACGGAACGCCGACAACGACTCTCGGTCCGAGCATTTTTTTGGAATGTTCTTCGGCTTTTTTTATTAGATAAGTGATCATCTCTTCCGTCACTTCAAAATCCGAAATGACGCCGTCCACGAGCGGACGCACCGCCACAATGTGAGGCGGCGTGCGCCCAAGCATCTCTTTCGCGTGGGAGCCGACGGCGACGACCCTGCCGGTCTTCTGATTGAGGGCGACCACCGACGGCTCGTTGACCACGATTCCCTTGCCCCCGAGATAAACAAGAGTGTTGGATGTCCCCAAATCAATCCCGATTTCATTGGACATCAACTTGTATATTTTGCTGAATAAATTTTTTTTCATTTTTCCAAATTAAAACAAAAACCTCCGGCGCTATTCCGTCGAAAAGATTGTTTCTTTGCTCCGCGCCGCTCAATCTCGATTATTTCAAATATTCCTCAATAAATCCGGTGAGGCGGTTTTCTTCCATCTTTGAAATTTCTCCGCCCATCCTCTCTTTAATTTCGCAGACTCCTTGAACCAAAGTCTTCTTGCTTACTATAAGACGGAGCGGTATTCCAATCAAATCCGAGTCTTTGAATTTTTCTCCGGCTCTCAAGTCCCTGTCGTCAAAAAGAACTTCTATCCCCCGATTCTTAAGCATTGAATATACTCGTTCGGATGCCTTTCTCGCTTCCCCGTTTTCATCGGCGATTTCCACCAGATGAACGTCAAACGGCGCGACTCGCTTCGGCCAGACCAGTCCGTCTTTATCTGACAATGTCTCGGCGATCGTCCCGACAAGCCTTGTCGGACCCAAGCCGTAGCTTCCCATGACGGCGAATTTTTCTTTCCCTTCTTCGTCCAAATAGGTCAGACTGAGCGCTTCCGAAAATCTTGTCCCCAAATTAAAAATATTGCCGACCTCCACGGATTTTTTCTCTTTCAAATCGGATGACTCGCAATTACGGCAAATTTTCTCGCTTTCAATAACCTCCCGGTTTATCGCGGTCTTGCATCCTTCGCAGACATATATCGTGTCCTCGCCGGCATCCGTAACCGTCTGAAATTCATCCGAATATTTGCTGAAAGTCCCGCCTGAAGCGGAAGTAATGTAAGTCATCTCTCCTATGCCAACCTTATCAAATATATTCATATAAGCAAGCTTGGCTTTTTCGTAAAACAAGCCGTGCTCTTTCTCGTCTCTGGAGAATGAATAAAGGTCCTTCATTAGAAATTCCCGCCCTCTCATTATTCCGCTTTTCGCCCTTATTTCATTCCGGAATTTCGTCTGTATCTGATACGGATAGAGCGGCAAATCCCTAAACGACCTTATGTGATTTTTCATAAGCGCGGTAAGAGGTTCTTCGTGAGTGAAACCGAGGCCCAGTTCCGTCCCGTTTTTGAGCTTCGTCTTGAACCAATTGTCCACCACCTCATCGCTCCATCTGCCCGTCTTCTCCCAAAGCCCCCTGTCCTGAAGCGTTGTTAAAAGAATTTCCTGCCCCCCGATCGCGTTTATCTCTTCGCGAATAACGCCGTTAACTTTATTTAAAACGCGCAATCCGAGCGGCAGAAAAGAATAAACTCCCGCCATTTCTTTGTGTATAAAACCGGCGCGAATCAGGAGTTCCGCGTTTTTAGAAACCTCGTCTTTCGGCGCTTCTTTCCGCGTTTTGCTCAATAGTTGAGATTGTCTCATAGCCGAAATGATACAGGAAAAAAAGACAGGGGTCAAAAAAGCTGAACTGGGTGTCAGTGATTAGTTTATAGGTTATAAGTTTTAGCGAGCAAAAAACAATTTTAATGTCTAATTCTTGATTTCTAATTGACCTGATTAAATCGCAATTCAAAGAGATGATTAAAGAGCTTTACCGGTTTTAACATAACTAAATATCAAGATTCGCCATCTTGGCATTGGATTGGATGAAAGATTTGCGGGATGGAACATCTGTGCCCATAAGCATATCAAATATCTTGTCGGCTTCTTGGGCGTCTTCAATTTTCACCTGTTTCAAGATTCTTCTCGCCGGATCCATCGTCGTCTCCCAAAGCTCCTCGGCGTTCATTTCCCCCAAACCTTTGTATCTCTGGACTAAAACTTTCGGACCTTTCTTCCCCTTTTCCTCTTCTTCTGTCGTTTCTTCGGTAGTCGGAGCTCCCTCTTCAGCCGTCTCTATCTCTACAGCCTCTTCTTCCTTCCCGATAATTTTCTTTTTTTCTTCATCGCTGTACGCGTAGAAAATTTCTTTGCCTTTCTTTATTTTAAATAACGGAGGCTGTGCGATGTAAATATACCCACCTTCGACAAGTGGTTTGAAGTATCTATAAAACAAAGTGAGAATAAGCGTCCTAATGTGCGCGCCGTCCACATCGGCATCGGTTGCTATTATTATTTTGTGATAGCGGAGCTTTGATAAATCAAAAGTGTCGCCTATCGCGGTGCCTATCGCCACGACAAGATTCTTAATCTGCTCGGATGCCAGCATTCTGTCCAATCGCGCCCTTTCAATGTTCAGAATTTTTCCTCGGAGGGGTAAGATTGCTTGAGTTTTTCTGTCGCGTCCCGTTTTCGCCGTGCCTCCAGCAGAATCCCCCTCCACGATAAACACTTCTGATTCGGAAGCGTCTTTGCTCTGGCAATCGGCGAGCTTGCCGGGCAATGTCATTCCTTCAAGCGCGCCTTTGCGAAGCACCGAATCTTTGGCCGCCTTGGCGGCTTTTCTAGCTTTGAGAGCAAGAATGACTTTTGAAACTATGGCTCTCGCGTCATCTGGATTCTCTTCCAAAAATGCGCCGAAAGCCTCGCCGAAGACCGCATCCACCGCGCCTCGCGCCTCCATCGAACCCAATTTCGCCTTTGTCTGTCCCTCAAATTGAATCTCTCTCATCTTCACCGAGACGACCGCGGTCAAACCTTCAAGCACATCTTCGCCTGTAAAATTATCCTCGCTTTCTTTAAGAAGATTATTTTTTCTGGAATAATTGTTGAGCGATCTCGTAAGTGAAGTTTTGAAACCTGTCAAATGTGTTCCACCTTCAGGATTATAAATATTATTGGCGAAAGCGAGAATTCTCGCCGAGATGTCATCAACATATTGAAGAGAAATTTCCACTGATTCCACCCCTTCGACTTTTTTCTCCGCGTAAAAAACATTTTTATGAATCGGTTTTTGAAATTGATTGTAAAATTTAACAAGAGACAAAAGCCCTCCTTCAAAATAAAACGACTGTGAGGGAACTTCCAATCCAAACTCGCGGAAATAGAAGACATCGCTCTCGTCAAATTTATCTTTAACATTGCGCGCGTCTATGCAAGTGATTCTTAATCCTTTGACTAGATATGCTTGCTGTCTCATATGCGACACGACTTTGTCCCAATCAAATGCGATTTCTTTGAAAATTTCAGCGTCCGGCTCAAATACGACTATCGTGCCGTGAAGTTTTGAATTGCCGATTTTCTTCACACTGGCTTTCTTCTTGCCTTGCGAATATTCTTGATAATAAATTCCGCCGTCTTTGTGGACGGTCACTTTGGTGTAAATAGACAGCGCGTTCACGACCGAAGCGCCGACGCCGTGAAGGCCTCCGGAGACTTTGTAGCCCTCTCCGCCGAACTTGCCTCCAGCGTGAAGTGTCGTCATAATCGTTTCAAGAGCGGAGACTTTTGTCTGTTTGTGAATGTCAACGGGTATGCCTCGGCCATTGTCAACGACACGGACTCGATTCCCGGGCAGAAGAACGACTTCAATGTCATTGGAAAAACCGCCCATCGCCTCATCGCGAGAATTGTCAAAAATTTCAATTATTAAATGATGCAGGCCGTCCGGACCGGTGGTACCAATGTACATTCCCGGCCTCTTTCGCACCGGCTCAAGTCCTTCAAGAACTGTTATCGCCTCCGCTCCATATGCACTCTTTTTATTTTCATCTTTAGCCATATTTTGTCTATTTTTTAACATTTTATCCGCCAAAATAGCGGATTTATTGGGTATCAAATTATCCTGCCTCAATGTCTTTAATAACAATATTATATCAGAAGTATTCCAATAAAAAAAGGCAGGATTGCATCCTGCCTTTTGCGATAAATATCGCTGATGTTTTTACATCTTGAATTCAAAGCTGTCTAGCCACTGGCGAGCTTTTTCATCATCCCCCGTTTTCGAAAGAAAAGTGCTGCCGTTTGCCATGTTAAAAATTAAATTAACAAAGCTGGGTACATTACTTTCAGAGAGCGAGAAAACAAAAAAATTTTCTAAAAATAGAAGGTAATCAACATCACCGTTTGTTTTCATGTACTTCAAATCATTTCTGCGTTTAAATAAAATTTCCAATATCTCATCGCAAAATCGTTGAAGAATTTTTTCCCTCTCGCCGAGAGCGACATATTCACCTCCGCTATTTAACCACTTTTTGTATCGAAAAATTCTCCCGATATTGCAACTGAAATTAACTATTCGTTCTCTTCTTTTTTGTTCCATACCTTCCCGTGCAAAATAAAGTATCCTTTTTAAGGCGCAAAAAAGATTATTTATGTGCAATCTAAAATTAAGTTCTTCCGCTTCTGGCATGGGGTTGTAAAGACTCATAAATCACCTCTTTCAAAAAAAAGTTTATTTAAGACAACGAATTCGTTCCCTTATTTCAAGAAATTCTTTATAGCTCAACCCTCCTTTTCCTAAATAGACATCTTCTATCAGACCACACTCGCCGTGATAGTCACTTCCGCCCGTGACGATCAAATTATATTTATCGGCGCAATTCAGTAGCATTTTTCTGTGAGAATGACCGTAAGGAGTATAAATTTCTAATCCGTCCAATCCTTCATATGCCATCCGTTCAATAATTTTAGAAAAAATATTTTCTGGGTTTTCATATCTTTTTTCTAACTTCTCCATAGTCTTGGTTGGATGCGCCCAGATAGCAAGACCTCCGGATTGTCTGATGGCGACAATCGCTTCTTTAGTAGAAATATAATTTTCTCTTTCTGCAAAATAGCGACCGCCCTTTTTTAATTCATTTCCCGCAAATTCTATGGCGTCTTCCAGAGTTGCAACACGGCCTCTGAGGCTTTCAGCGCGAGCCCTCATAATCCAATATTTATTGGCGACTTTTACTGGCAAATTGAAATGGGTTCTTAGGCTTTCCGCGGTAAAATACATCACTTCGTTTTTTCTATACATATCTAACACTTTATTAATGTACTTAATTCTTACATTAAGATTGTGTTCAAGAAGCTCGTTATAGTCGCGCGAAATAATTTCCTTATTAAAGCCGTACCCTAAGACATCAATAGTTTGCGGGTGCATTGTCATATCTGTAGAGGAAATCTCCACGCCCGACATTGAATCAATATGACTCTTTTCGCAAAGACTTATAAACTCTTCTAACCCCCCAACACCATCATGTTCAGTAAGTATTGCTCCATTTAATTTGGCTTTTACAACAAGTCCAATCAACTCCTTTACCGTATTTCTGCCATCACTATAAGTAGAATGCATATGCATATCTACTTCGTTCCTCTCTAGATTATCCAAGATATTTTCTCCTTTTATTGAATTTTTCAAAAATAACAAGAAACTATTTCTTAAAACAATCTACCTTATTGCTTCCACATTTTCAACTCTGTGGCTAATTTATCTCACCTGCCAGCCGTTTTGGATATTTAACGATTTTGATATTTTTTCCATTATCTTAATGATTTCTTCATCGGAAAGGGTTTTTTCTTTATTTCTTTTTTATTTCTTCTTTATTTTCCGCCATAAAAGGATATAGACCTTTTATGGCACAATAAAGATTGTTTATGTACATTCCCAAAATAGCTTCTTGTACTGGCAACATTGGCGGAAAGCATCTCATAAATCACCTCTTTCAAAAAATTGTGTAAAATAACGGATCGGATTCTTTCAAGAATCTATCACACTTCTCCAGTTTTTCCAATAAAAAAAGGCAGGATTGCATCCTGCCTTTCAAGTACTCCTAATCCTCGTTAATTCATAATATCCCGTAATTGATGATAGATAGTTTGACGATAAAACTTATCCTTTAATTTCATGAAAAAAGATGACATTAAACCAAAGTTAGCCTTTCTCCCCTTCTCTAATCTTTTTAATTGTTTTAAAACTCGCTCGAAAAAAAAGTGATATGGATAAGACTCGTATTCAAGGTCTCTTATTAAATCATCAATCGCATCTCTCCCAACTTTAGCCAGTTCAATTTTATTACATAAAACTTTTCCAACTTTTTTGCCAATTGGAATATCGCTCAAAAATTTATCTCCAACAATCATAGGACTTACCAATTTGATTGCTTTGGATATATTTTTTTTATCGGAATTATTCAATGGTTTTCCTACTTCGCTTTTTAATATCATTCCTATAATTTTTACACATTCCAAACGATAATTTGATGCAAATTTTTTCCGATTTAGATTTTTTGTCCGCATCTTCTTTCTCCTTCCAAAAAATGTTCGTAATTTAAAACATCAATCCATTTCTTATTTTAACTTATCACATATCCTTCATTTCTCCAAATTTTGTATCGTTTTTTTAAATCGTTACCTCACCTGCCAGCCATTATGGCCATTAAGCGAATTTGAAATTTTTCCCATTATTTTATTGACTTCTTCGTCCGATAGAGTTTTTTCTTGCGACTGAAAAACAAGTCTGAAAGCAAAGGATGTTTTTGGAGTTCCATCCGGTAATTTTTTGACGAATACGTCAAACAATCTTTTGTTTACCAAGAGTTCCCCTGCTTCTCTTTCAACGATTAGCGCGACATCTTTTTCAATTACTCCTTCTGGGACAAAAATGGCGATGTCTCGCAGGACAAATGGATATAATGATATTCTCTTGTATTTTAATCTTTTTATATCATATTTTTCTATTTTTATATCTTTGTATGATTCCGGCATTGGTAAATTTTCAATCATTTTGTCAAAATTGATTTCCAAGATTCCATCTTTTGAAAATTCTGATTCAATCTTCACTCCCAACTCACCGGACAATAAGTTTGATATATTTTCTACTTCCTCGTCTTCCATCTTTCCTTTAAATCCTGCGTGGTTCTTAATGCCAATAACCAATGAGTCAGCCTCATTCCCTTCCCTAAATATTTTGCCGATTTCAAAAATTTTGACCTGTTCAAGACCCAATAAATCAATGTAATGCAAATTAAAATCAAGAGATTTTTTTATCCCGTCTTTCAGATTCGCTCTCAAAAAATTTTTATCGCTCGCTATCGGGTTTTCCACCTCCACCTCGCCTTTATCCGTAAAGGCGTAAGTGTAGACTTCTGAAAAACCGTTCTTTATCAAAAAATCTATAACTTTGTTCTTGTAATAAAAACTCTTATTTATTACTATCGGTTTCGTAGCCAAAGAAATTTTTTCTTCTTTTATTTTTTCATATCCGTAAATTCTCCCTATTTCCTCAATTAAATCTTCTTTGAACTTAATGTCCAGTCTGTCATGAGGAATTTCAACCGCAAAATTGTCATCCTTTCTTGATTCAAAATTAAATTTCAATCTTTTGAGTATTTTTTCCGCTTCGGACGCTTCTATATTAGTTCCCAATAGTTCATTGACTTCTTTCAAAGAAATTTCAATCTTGCTTGGAGCTGTTTTATTCGGATAAAAATCCAGAACATCGCCGATTTTTGTATTGCTTCCTTGAGCGGTATCCGCAATAATTTTTGTGAGCATTTCCATCGCCTCAAGCGCCTTTTCCGCAGAAATTTCATTTTCAAATCTTTTGGATGAATCGGTTAATATATTTAATCGGCGAGAAGTTTTCCTGATGAGCGCCGGCGAGAAATTGGCTGATTCCAGAATTATGTTTTTTGTCGCGCTTTCAATTTCCGCAAATTTTCCGCCTTTTATTCCGGCAATCGCAAGCGGGTTTTTGCCGTCTGAAATTATAAGGGTGTTATTATCAAGAGCGACTTTCTTGTCATCTAGGGTTGTGATTGACTCGCCGGCAGAAGCATTTTTAACTCCAATTTTTACAACTCCTTCGTCTTTATTCAGTTTATCCAAATCAAACGCGTGCATCGGCTGGCCGATTTCAAACATAACAAAATTCGCCGCGTCAACGATATTATTTATTGATTTCTGTCCGATTGACTCAATCCTTTCTCTAAGCCACTTCGGCGAAGGTTTTATTTCCACTCCCTCAATTATTCTTCCGACATATCTTCTGCAAAGGTTGGAATCTGAAACATCTATTCCCAATTTGGCCGAAGTTTTGTCGACTTGCGCGTTTTTCAAGAAAACAGAGGCAACCTTCGCGGGAATTGCCAGAATGGCTGAAATTTCACCGGCAACTCCTCTGTGCGAAAGACAATAATGCGCCATATTGGGAAGAATTTTTGCGTCAAAAACATAATCATTTTCTTTTTGTTCAACGCTCTCAATCTCAAACGAATGCATCGTCAAAATGTCCGCAAGTTTTTCAGCGTCAGGCAATTTTTCATCAAAAAGATTTTGCAGCCAATTATAGGAAATTTTCATTTTTTATAATTTGAATTACGAAATGCAAAAATTTATGGTCTGGTTGAGCAAAAACATTTAAAAGACAAAAAGATTTTGCGACCTCGGGACCCTGAATTTTTGCATTTCGTAATTCATAATTTATGACACTTTAATTTTCAAATTAGAACTGATTAACCAATCGCAAATCGCCCGTGTATAAAAGTCTTATGTCATCAATGCCGTATTTGAGCATCGCCAAGCGGTCAACACCGCCGCCAAAAGCAAACCCCTTCCACTCTTCCGGATCCAATCCGACATTTTGCAACACTTCAGGATGAACCATTCCCGCGCCCATCACTTCTATCCATCCGGAATGTTTGCATACGGAACATTTATCCCCTCCGCATTTGAAACAAGAAATGTCAGCCTCCACCCCCGGCTCAACGAATGGGAAATAACTTGGGCGAAGCCTAATTTCAATCTTTTCTTCAAAAAAATTTTCAAAAAATTCTCTAATGACATATTTCAAATTGGCCAAATTTATATCTTTATCAATCAAAAGCCCTTCCACTTGATGAAATTGTGCTTCATGGATGGTGTCCGTCGCCTCGTAGCGGAATGTTTTGCCGATGGAAATTATTCTCAAAGGAGGTTTGTTTTCTTCCATATAGCGAATTTGAACCGGAGAAGTGTGAGTTCGCAACAATAATTTATTTTCTTCAATTTTTATTTTTGCCGCGCCCGCCATAGCTGCGCTATGGCGCTGCGGGCGGGATTTTTTATCTTTGATTTCATTTTGGCGAAGCCAAAATGTGTCCCACATATCCCGAGCGGGATGATCTTTTGGAATATTAAGCGCGTCAAAATTATAATGCTCCGTTTCAATTTCAGGTCCATCTATCAAGCTGAATCCCATCTCGAAAAAAATTTCATTTATCCTGGAAGCGACTCGTGAGATGGGGTGAATGTGTCCGGCTTTTTCTTTATTATCCATAAGCAAATTATACAGAAAATCAGTCTTAATTCAATCTTGTGCAGAAGGTTATAGGTGTTAGGTTATAGGTTGTAGTTTTTTAGGAAAAAATTACATATTCATGAGATATTTAGCAAGCAAGACAATTAAAAACACGGTGAGAATCTGCAAAAATATCCCGACAATGAAATGCTTTTTCAGTTTCTCCGTCCGACTATGAATATAATAATGAAAAACATACAAAGATTTAAACGGCTCGCGCCTAAATCTAAAATAAACGAATTGCAGAATGTCTGGCGCGACTGCTCCGGCTATGCCCGCGATTAAAATAAGCAATGAATTGAAATTGAATCCCAAAAAATGAAAAATGAAAAAAGAAATGACAATCCCCAGACACATATCAAACAACACTCTAATCAAATCCGAAAAGAAATCTTTGCCGACTGCCATGTCGTTATTCAAAGGATTATCTCTGTCTTTCTTGGAAGACAGCAGATCATATTCCCAATGCGGAATCGCGTCCACGATATAATGGCTCGCAAGCGCGGCGGAAAAAGCGAGTATCGGATGAGTTGGAAACGCGCTTGCCGCGGCAACTCCTATTATCGCGTGACTGGTTAAAATCATATTTTTAAATTTAAGGTGAAATTATAATACATTGATGAGCTATGAGCTAGGGACGACTGAGTTTATAAAGTTATCAAGTCTATAAAGTTCATAAAGTGCCTTGAATTACGAAATGATATTTTCTGTCATCCCCCGTATCAAGTACGAGGGCAGGCTCCCGCGCATGCGGGGATCCATCTCCATATCAAGTATTCAAAGACACTCGCCCCAAAGACCTAGTTTATTTTCTCTCGCGATTTTTTGCGCGTCAACAAACAGTTTTCTATTTTTAACATCGGGCGGATAAGTGTAAGCTTGAGCATATCCATTTTTCACCAATTCCAAATTGATAAATTTATCTCCTTGATAAACATATCGTAAAAGTCTGCCGTATTTGTCTTTGTCCGAAATATCCTTCTCCAATCTGACTAATTTACCTTCAACCAATTCCCTGTTTGCGCTAGCCGATTCTTTGCCGAAACATTGAACATCCTTTCGCAGATCAACCGTTTCCGAAGTATTAATTCCTATATATCTGACTCGCTCTCCATTCTCAAGCTCTATCGTGTCTCCGTCTATCACTCTTTTCACCAAATAATATTCTTCGGCTGGTGATTTCGGGGGAAATTTTTCTGTTTGTTCCAGATTATTTTCTTTCGCGTTTCCGTTCACCGAAAAATTATCAGCAGTGATTCTTTCTTTCACGGAAATTTCATTGATTCCGTAATGGACTCCGAGCAAAACCGCCGACAAAAGTAAAATAATAATCAGCGCAATCCAAGCTTGGTCTGTTTTAAATATCATCTTGATAAATACAATATCATCTCCACACGGCAAACTCTATGAAAAATCGTTTTTTATTTATGAAAAACTCCATCTGATAATTTTATAATGCATCAGATGGAGTTTATTTGACCTCATTTTAGGATAAAATTTTACTCGCCTCCAGTAATACGCGCTCGGTATCTTCCCAGCTTAAGCAGGAGTCTGTCACAGAAACGCCTTTTTTCAAGGCGGATAAATCATCAGGAATTTTTTGACTGCCTTCCTTGAGATAACTCTCCAGCATTGCGCCGACAATTTTAATGTTACCTCTCAATCGTTGTTCTAAAATGTTTTTAAGCACTTCTTCCTGATTTTTATGATCTTTCCTTGAGTTTCCGTGGGAACAATCAATAACCAATGAAGAAAGCAAATTTTCCGATTTCAACTTTTTAATGACCTCGGAAATACTTTCTCCATTATAATTGATTTGATCTCTGCCTCCTCTCAAGATAACATGCGACCAAGGATTTCCTTTTGTCTTTATCATTACCAGCGTCGCGTTTTCATCAATTCCGACAAAAGCATGTTTGTGCTTAGCGCATTGCATGGCGTCAATTGCAGATTGATAAGAGCCGTCAGTGCTATTTTTAAAACCGACCGGCATAGACAGACCGCTGGCCATTTCCCTGTGTGTTTGAGATTCCGATGTTCTCGCTCCTATGGAAACCCAGCTTAACAAATCTGAAAAATATCTTATGGAAAAAGTGCCGAGAGCCTCTGAACCGATCGGCAACCCCAGATCAGTTATTCTCTTGGATATTTTCCTCGCGATCGTCAAACCTTCTCTTATATCGCACAAACCATTTAAATGAGGATCATTTATTAACCCCTTCCAGCCTATCGTGGTGCGCGGTTTTTCAAAATATGTCCTCATTACGACAAAGATTGATTTTTCTATTTTTTTCTTGAGCTCTAACAGCCTGTGGGCATATTCCATGGCTTCTGTCTCATTATGTATTGAACATGGACCAACTATCATCAAAAAACGTTTGTCTTTTTGTGATAGTATGTTTTTTACAATTTTCCTGCTTTCCAATACTAATTTCAGAGCCAGCGGTGATGCCGGGAATTGCTTCTCAAGAACTATCGGCGGTGGCAACTTAACGACTTTTTCAACATTCACAAACCTTACCCTTTTCATCTTCTATCCTTTCAATAATTAAATTTTCCAAAGAACAACAAAAAAACCGGCTCCACATGAGGCCAGTTGCAGATGTCTAATTTGTTAATTTTATTTGTTAAAATTTAGGCAACTATAACCGGCCTCATGCGCGTTAGAGGTTTAAAAAATGTCTTATAAAATAAATTCCAAGCGCTTAATAAATTTACATTCTTCATTTTTATCAATAGTATAGGAAATATACAAAAAATACAATACATTTGAGATTAGTTTTTCACCGGTAATTCCACATAAAACTGCGAGCCTTTACCTTCGCCTTCCGACTCCGCCCAGATTTTGCCGTGATGAGCTTCAACAATATTTTTCGCTATGAACAAGCCGAAGCCTGTGCTGTCAACATTTATTTTTTGAGAATTCTTGCCCTTGCCTCCTTCCGTAAATAATTTCTGCCTGTCTTCTTTCGTCAGTCCCACGCCGGTATCTTTAACGGAAAATAATATCTTTCCGCCGGTTTTGGACAAAGAAACAGTCACCTTGCCGGCGGGAGTGTATTTGATTGAGTTGTCTATGAGATTTTTTATCACATTCTTAAGCTGGAATTCGTCTCCTGATATTTTAAAATCTTCTTCCTTAATATCCGTTTCAAATGATAAACCTTTTGCTTCGGCGTTTTTCTTCTGTTCTGAAATTACATTAAGGACTGTGTTTTTTAATTCAATCGCCGCCATATTGTAAGATATTGTTCCTCGTTTGATATTCGCGGCGCTTAAAACATTTTGCACCATATCAATCCCGTCATTGTCCGACC
Organism: Patescibacteria group bacterium; assembly: GCA_038078215.1. Lineage (GTDB taxonomy): Bacteria > Patescibacteriota > Minisyncoccia > Phycocordibacterales > GWA1-40-21 > GWA1-40-21. Next base: position 19,318 of record JBBUED010000011.1, read on the forward strand.
GCAAGCCCTCTCTAACGACCGCTTCCATTTTTCCTTCAAGTCGGCCGTAGTCTCCTTCGAGCAGACCGGAAAATATGTATTTTGATTTCGTGAAAAACCCTTTGACTTGATGAGTGATGAAGTTTATAAGGTTTGTCTGCTGTTCGTTCGCAAGCTGTAATTTTTCACTCTGTTCAGCGATTGTTTGGACGAATTTATTCATTAAAAAGCTTATGACAAGCACCATCATAAATACGGAGGAACGATAGATAACAGCTGGCATATCTTGCGCGAAAATTATTTCCGAAAACGAAACAATAGAAAGCGCAAAAGTTAGACCGGCTACTGCCGCTGTTCTTAAATTAAAAAGATGGTGCCTGTATATGGCATAACCGGTGAAAGCGACGAAGGGGAAGATGAATAGAGCTCCAAAAGGAATAAATCTGACATTTAAAAAAACTGCGGGAAGAATAACATTAAATGTAATAAGTAAAGAAAACATTATAACAGTCCCGATTAAAATCAAAATGTGCTGTTTTTTTTCTCTGCCTTTAGTTCTGAAAGTTTTTCTTACGAAAACACTTACCCCTCCTAAAACTAGTCCCGCCACGACAAATAAAAACAAAAATATTCCGCTTGCCACAACCGTCTTTGATACTGATCCGCCAGATGACAATTGAGCTATGCTTGGAAAAACTAGAGGAGTTAAAGTGATAGCAGAAGTAACTACAACAAGCGGAATCAATAAAAATTTATACATCCACGGGAAATCCATTTTTTCTTTGGGAAAGACATACAAAAAACTAAAAAAACTAAAGGCATGCCAAACTCCAAGAAAAATAACTCCCCGCAAGAGCCACAGAACAACAGTCGGAGAAGTCATCTGATAATTTATGTAATTTAAAAAGCTCCATAAGATGGTAATAATTGAGAAGAGAAAAAATATTTTATTCGTTACACTCTTGCGATTGGTAATATAAATCACAAAGCCCAATATACCTATCGCCGCAATGGTAGCCCCGACAGATAAGAGATCAAAATTTTTCAAAGGAATATTTAGTATCACATTTGCGATTTCGCTAAGTATCATATATTTTTTTTAAAATTCTCTTAAATAATGAGCCGTATTTTTAAAGAAAGATATCTTGGGAAAATTTAGGCTTTTCTTATTTGAATATCTAAGCATTGAAAAAATGGTGCCGTTTAAAAATACAGGATTATTCCAAGCAACTATAGATTGAGGTATTGAGTGAGGCCAACTTCTATACCCATCATACTCCAACGATTTTTTTGATATTTCATTAACTATTTTGTCCAGTTTCTTTTTGTCAGATTCTTCAACCAAATGGTGTTTGAAAAGAGAATTGTAAACAAGGTCAAAATATTTTGGCGGAAATTCCGCGTTAAGTTTGAAGATGTCATTTTTGCACAAAATAACAGCGATTCCCTTGTTGGCTTTTGCTATTTCATCAAACCGGTTTTTTGTCAGAATTTCAATATCAAAAATCTCAATTCCTTCTCTTAAAGAATTGAGATTTTCTTTCGCTATCTTATTGGTGATTGGCGACTTGTCTACGCCGATAAAAATAATTGGCTGACTATATTTTTTATCAAGCAGATTAGAAATTACCTGTCTGTCAACTTCCATCCCTCCCGCTCCCAGGTTCGCCAATACAAGAGGTCTATTTTCCTGAATAATGAATTCCGTAATTTTATCCACCAGCGGTTTAATCAATTTAATTTTTTTGTCTCTTTCAACTTCCATAAGTCTGCCATGCATTCTCACATCCCACTCCTCCACCGGAAAATCCGTCAATTCCAAAAGTCGTGAACCGTCAATCTTCGGCGCTTTGGTCAAAAGCCACCAAACATAGCTAGGCAGAGATTTAATCGCCTCCGCGAATCTTATGTTTTCCTCAATCGCGTAAAGCCGGTCGCCGTATCGCGGGTCATTCTTAAATTCCAGCAATTTTTCCAAAATGCCGTTTATCTCCACGATTCTTTTTTTCATAATTCCGAAAGTTATTGATTTAATAACATTTAATATTATAGCAGATTATTCGGGAAATAATGTCTTACTTAACTCCGCCCGCGAACAAAATGTTTGGCTTCATTCGGAGGGAGCGGGCAGAGGGTTCGTCGGCGAAGCCTAAGCGGAAAAGCATAGGGATGGTCTTACCTTCGGTTCCGAAAGTTCTTTCTATATCGGAATAGGCGGTCTTGATAGTTTCCAGATGACTTTGACTGAAAGCCTCTTTGTCTCCTCCTTTGATTCTTTCCATAAAATAAATCACGCCGGTGCATGGATGAACGCTCAATCCTAATTCAGTCGCTTTAAGCCACACTTTCTCCGCCGTCCGGCCGGCATTCACAAAATCTTCGCGACTGTTCCCTTTTGCGACCACGACGGCTAAAGCTCCCGAGTTCGCGTATTTTTCAGCATTCTCTTTCGCTATCATTTTTGAAACTTTTCCGATCTTGTTTAAAATTTTAAGGATAATCCAGTTTTTAAAAAGCTTCACGCCCTTGAGCTGATGAGGCAGAAATTCAAGAGTTTTAATGTAAAATCCCCCCGCCTTACCCTGTTCTTCTTCATTCCAAAGAATATGTTCGTAAAAAAAATCATGCAATTTTTTGTTCTCAAAAATAATCTGCTCATTAACGGCAAGCGCTTTACCCAGAACATTGAGCGATTCTTCATCATCAAGAATTTTCAATTCTCCGAAACCGGTTTCTCGCGCCGTTTCAATCAACTGCTTCTTTTGTTCGGCAAACAATCTTTGATGCGCGTGATCCTTCCTGTTGGTGCATCTCTTAGCGATAAAAGGATAGAGGGGCAATTCTCTGGGATTAGTCCGGTCAAGTGTCAACGTGGCGACAAGATTCGGCTCTTCTTTTATTGGAAACAATTTTACGCTCGCTTTATAGCCGTATTTCAAAGCGGCGATTACAATGTTTTCAATAAGCGCGCCGTGCGCGACATATGAACCTTTTTGCCCGAAATTGTATAAAGACGCGTCCGCCTCCGGCACATTAAAAATATGAATATTGCTTCCATCCACCGCAAATTTCCAAGGCTGGCAATTCTCTCCGGATGGAGAAAGAACTCCATCAGCAATAATTTTTTGAATATCAATATCGTTGTCCATATCTTTTCTATGCAATAAATAATAGTAAAATTTTGAATTTGAAGCGGTTTTAATCAAAAACTCATTTAAATTGTATAATAAAATAGACAATAAACAACAATTGTCATTGATATTGTCTAATATCTAATATTGAATTTACAGACCGAAAATTTTTTTGAAAGATTCGGCGATTTGGCGGCGTTTTTCAATCTCTTCCGCAGAATTGTAATTTGGCGTGAGTTTCTCATCCAGAGAAATGAGGGCGCGATTGTTTTCAATCGGCTGATTATTGAGAATTTTGCGGACGCAATACGCCACAGCCGAGCCGTTTATGAGAGCGGCGCCGCCGAGCTGGGGCCACGAAACGATGGTTTTGCCCATTTCAAGAAGAGACTGTTGCATTCTTTCCGTCACATTTTCCGGACCGACATGCTTGGTTATCATTCTGCCGATTCCGAATTTGTCAAGCTTGGAAAGCATTTCGTAGGATACCTCGCCCATTCTCCCTTGGAAGAATGGCGTGTTCTGGTCAAGGTCATATCTCTCAACATCCACCACGGCATTGTCGCCGTTGTCCGCCGCCATCACCACCGCGATTTTATGTTTTTTCGCTTGCTCTCTTATAAGATACTTCACCGCCAAGTTATCAAGCTCGTCTATTACAATGTCCAATCCGTCAAAAAATCTTCCGATATTTTCTTTGGTAAGCCCGTCAGGAAACAATTCCACTTCAGCGTAAGGATTGATTTCGTAAATCTCTCGGGCGGTCATCTCCACTTTCAAAACGCCTAAATTGTCCACGCCGGTCCTTATTCTGTTCGTATTGGAAAGAGCCAAGCGGTCAAGGTCAGCAAGCTTGATTCGTTTTGCTCCGCCTTGAAGGACAATCGCGAGAGCGACACTGTTGCCGACGCTAAGTCCGCCGATGCCGACAGTGGCGTTGTAAAATTTTCCCTGTTCCTCTTTGTTTATCAGATTTTTATTTCTGGCGGTTCTCACCATCTGAAAATCATCTTCCTCCAAAATGTGCGCCAATTTGGAAAGCCACGGAAAATAAACCCATCGGCCGCGCTGCCAGATTGGAAATTCTTTCTCCATCGCGGAATAATAATCTTCAAATTTTTTCTTGAAATCGGGAGCGTAAACCATACTTGGATTCTTAACCGCGAAGAGTTCATTCTGCTGTTCTTTGTAATCATCGACTACACATTGAATTTTTCCGGACGCAAATAAACTACTGGCGGATTTCTGATCGCTCTCTATTTTAAAATCAAAAATAGCCGGTTTGGAATCAACCGCTACTGCCGCCTTTTCATCTAAATGTTTTTTCAATTCTTGCGATGTGTTTTTCATATTTAATAAAATAAATTATAACTCATTTTTCAAAACAGCGCTTTTCTTAATTTTTCCAGAATCATCTTTCTTCACCCACTTCTGTTTTATTCCGCTTTTAAAATAAAGAGGGTGCTCGTAAGGCCATAAAACAATTTTCGGAACGACTCTTTCGGGCATCATATTGGCGTTATTTTTGTGTTCCGCGCTATTTTTTAATAGCGATTCAACTATTGATTCCGTTATTTCTTTTTGCAAAGATTTTCCGGGCTTGATGCCATTTTTGAGTTCAATGTTAATTTCCAGATATTCATCATGTTTTCTGTCATGTTTGGTGGACATCGTAAACCTGCCCGTAATGCGATTGGCAAATTTAGCCCGCTCAAGCCCGCCCTTCACATACTCTGAAAAAATAATCGCTCCGTAGAGCTTAGTGGACATATCCGTCCTCTCATACAAATACACTGACGGCAATTCGGAAATTGTGTTTTGGAACCCGGCGATTTTCGCCTCTTTTCTTATATCAATCCCGCGCGACTTAAAAATAGAATCCGCTTCGTTGAAACTGACTACTCCGCCGGTGTCCCCTATCGCATATCTTACGAAAGGTATCGTATTGTTGCCGGTACAATAGATATTCTTGTCTGACGCTTCAAAATTCAAGAATTCCGGATTGAATTGGGCGAAAGTCGGCAGGCGATTCGCTTCGGCGAATAAATCATTGTAAATATTTTTCCTATCAAGAGCCGTTCTCCTCATCAAAATATTTAGCGGAGTTTCTATCGCCATTGTGCCTATGTCGGCGCTTCCGTAAATATTCATGGTGTCCGTGTGAATGTCCCGTATTCCCGTCTTGTCAATTATGTATTCTCTGAATTTCTCGGAAAAAGATTCGGCCGCAAATATTATTCTCACATTATGGTCTTTCCATCTCACGCCATGACCTTCGGCTTCATCAACAACATCTTTCATAAATGGAGGGTAACCGCAAAGTATGATTTGATCAAACTTCGGGCCGATATTCTTCAGGGCTTCAAAAATTTCTTTTTTGTTGACTCCCGGCGCGATGATCGCAAGAGGATAACCTCGGTCAGAAATCAATTTGAAGGCTTGATAAGTTATGAGTCCGCCTATCCAGACACCCATGCCAAAGCACACTATGACTAAAGTCGATTTATTGATATCAATTCGGCTGTTCTCAAGAAAAATTTGGTGATAAATTGAAGATTGCCAATCTAAAATGTGATTGCGAGGAAAATAAAAAGGTGCTCCGGTTGAACCTGATGTGGAGGTGAAAACTAAAGATTTTTTCATATGTCCCTTCCATGTCAGATCCTCAAGCGGATATCGACGCAGATAATTTTCCTTGCTTGTCGGAGGAACCGATTTGAAATCTTCAAAATTTTTTATCTTGGACGGATTGATTTTGTTTTTCCGCAGAAAGTCCTTATAAGCCGGCACTCTTTCAGCCACTTCACGGAAAAGTCTAAGTGACACTTCTTCAGCTCTTCTTGTCCAATAATCGCTTTTTTTCTCCTTTAAGCGCTTTATTGTTTTCTCAGCTTTTTTCTTCTCTTCTCTATTATTTATATTCATAGACTTTCCAATCTGCTCAATAACTGAAAATACGACTTTCAATGGCGTATTTAACTTACAAAATTATTGTCTAGTATTTAGAAATGCAATATTAATTTTTAAAATAATATTCTTCATATTAAAACTGTGTAGAGAGGCTTTGTCTTTAATTTTTACTCATAAACAATACAATACTTTTTCTTAAAATCAAAGCATTAAAAAAAACCCCTCGAATAAAGGGGTTTTTATGGATTTTAAAAAAAATAAGATACGGGAGAATCTTATAATTTCATTTCAAAAGTAACTCTGGCGTGAAGTAAATTGGTTCCCTTATTAAGGGTAAGAAGTCTGTTTTTTACTTTTACTCCTATTGGGATCCCGCCGGATTCTTCTATCGCATTCTCATTCATAACATTGGCGGCAAGCGCTTTTTCCTTCAATTTACTGAAAATTTTTTCGTTTATGTCGCCAATATCCCCTTCAATAATCAATGTTCCGTTTTTCATTTTTACTCTCCTATCTATTAAACTATTAAACAAAAAAAATAAATTACAACTTCCTAAAAATAGACTAGAACAATACATTGAATTAAGCAAGCTTTTGTCCTATAATTTCCGCTTATGAATTTAATATCCATTGTTTTGATTATCGGCGGGCTTTTCGTTTTTGAAACGGTAACCAGCATAGACAACGCCATAATCAACGCCGAGGTTCTGCAGACGATGAAGCCGAAAGCCAGACGGTGGTTTTTATTGTGGGGTTTTATTATCGCCGTATTCGCCGTAAGAGGATTGCTCCCGTGGCTTATCGTCTGGCTTACCACTCCCGATTTGGGCCCGTGGGGCGCTATGACGGCGGCCTGGAGCGGAGATCCCAAGGTGATGGAAGCGATTGAAATGTCCTCTCCTATAATCCTTATCGGCGGAGGAATTTTTATGATTTTTCTCTTTTTTCATTGGCTTTTTATGGAGCCGAAAAACTACGGTCTGCGCGGAGAAAAATTTTTCCATGAAAAAGGAGTTTGGTTTTTCGCCGTAGTGTCGGCGATACTTACCACTATCGTTTGGTTCGCCCTCAAACAAAATCCAATGATGGCCTTCGGCGCCGTCATCGGCTCCACCGCTTTTTTCATCACTCACGGTTTCAAGCAGAACGCCGAGCAGAAAGAAAAAGAATTGCTGAGCGAAGGCTTTTCCGACACCGCCAAAATATTTTATCTGGAAGTGATAGACGCCACCTTCTCAATAGACGGCGTTTTGGGCGCATTCGCTTTCACGATGTCCGTACCTTTAATATTGCTTGGCAACGGCCTGGGCGCTTTCGTCGTCCGCCAGCTCACCATCGGCAACATTGATAAAATAAAAAAATATGTTTTCCTTAAAAACGGCGCAATGTATTCCCTGCTTTTCTTGGGAACAATAATGATTGTGGACAGCTTCGGTTTCCACATCCCCGTCTGGTTTTCGCCTGTCACCGCCACTTCCATCGTCGGCTACTTTTTCTGGAAGTCAAGGGGGCATAATAAAAGAGTATTAAAAATTAAAAAAGGATAAATGATTTAAGTAACAATCATTTATCCTTTTTAATAACTCGTAATAAACTTCTTAAAGATCAATCGGTAAAATATGACTATCATCAAAGACATCGTCTTCCCCGAAAATAAACACTTCCTTGTACTCTCTTGTGCAAAAGAAAAGCCAGTTTAGTTTTTTATTGTCAAATTCTTTTTTAAAATTTTTTACCACTCTAACTCCTTCTCCTTGCTCGTATCTTATTTTTTCTTCCGCTATCCCCATTGCCACAACCTCGCCTTGTTTCGTCCTTATGAAATAAGTGTAGATTGTGGCTCCCCGGTTAGTTCTCTCCTTCAGTATAAACCTTTCTTTGCCATCTATTAAGGCGCTTTCTAAAACATTAGTTTCCGTCAAAGCATAATGACCGGGAACAACCCAATTACCCAGACTGATAGAGATAATACAGCCTGAAACAAGACCGCACCATCCAAGGCCTAAAAAATCAGCAACATTACTTTCTCTTCTTTTTGAACCAAAAATTAACCACAACAAGATTACAACGACAACAATGACCATTTTTTACCCCCCCCTTTTTTTTTCAAAAAATTTCCGATTTAAATTTTCAAAGATTCTGTCAAGACTATATATTAGTTTTCAAAAAAGTCAAGGTTTTGCAACAGTAACTGTTCACACCCCTTCTGTCATTCCCGCGTATACGGGAATCTAGACCTTCGACGATTGAATCTGGATTCCCGCGTATGCGGGAATGACAAAGAAAACACAAAAGGAATGGGTGGGTGTGAACAGTTACCGTTGCAACAAAATTATCACTTGGAAGTGGAAGCGAAGCTCCCATTTCCAAGTGACTACCGAAAAAATTAAGCTGCAGGTGTCGTAGCTTCGCTCGTTGTTGCCACTGGCGCGGCAGGTTCGGCCACGGATTCTTTCTTGGCTTCCTCTTTCACTTCTTTAACAATCGGCTTCTTTTTTGGCAAAACATTTATCTTTTTGCCGCTTATAACTTTTTCATTTACAAGCATATTATGCATAGTTTCTGAAACTTGAGCGCCGTTTGAAATCCAATATTTTATTCTTTCGCCGTTTATTTTGTTATTGCCTTTCCCTTCCCTGAAATCATGCGAACCGAGAATCTCCAAAGCCTTGCCGCTTTTCGGACCCATCTTGGAATCAACAAGCACAATACGGAAAGACGGTTCGTTCTTCCTGCCCACTCTTTGTAACCTTATTTTTAACATAAACAGTATGCTAACAGAAAGTCATTGAGAGGTCAATGAAAACGCAGGTTGTAGGTGGTAGGTGTTAGGTTGTAGGTTTCAGAAAGAATAGAAACTAGCCAATAAAGACAAAATTACGCAAAAGCACTTGGTATTTGCTTGGTATTTGGTAGTCGGAGTACCAAGTGGGCGCAAAAGCACTTGGTATTTGCTTGGTATTTGGTAGTCGGAGTACCAAGTGGGCG
>JBBUED010000011.1:28425-40270 GCA_038078215.1 Patescibacteria group bacterium
CAGTACCAAGTGGGCGCATGAATCAGATCAGAAGATTAAATTTGATTTGAATCATTTAATTTAACACGAAATATCAGTTTTCTAAATGGTACACATTTTCAGCGATCGCTGAAAATGTGTACCATTTAGAATGTGGCGATTATGAAATAATAGGAAAAAATTAACACTAAATTGAAAATTCTGATACAATGCGAATTGTGAAAAAACATTCGGACGAAAAATCAAAAATAACCGGAACAATAAGCCTTAATTCAAAAGGCGTTGGATTCGTTTCAACTGACCTCTTTAAAGAAGATATTGAAATTCAGACGACATCTCTTAATACCGCTATGAACAAGGATGAAGTGGAAATACTGATTCATCCGGCTATGAGCAGGCAGAAAAGACATTTGGGCGAAGTTTTGAAAATTATCAAAAGGGCGAAAGATTCTTTCGTGGGCATCTTGGAAAAAGAGAATGGTGAATTTTTCCTTGTGCCTGATGATAAAAAAATGTATGTGGACATACTTATCCAAGAAGCGAATGCGAAAGGCGCCGCAGGCGGGGAAAAAGTTTTGGCAAAAATCATAAAATGGGACGACCCTAAAAAAGCGCCAGAAGGAGAAGTTGTAAAAATTCTCGGAAAAAAGGGAGACCATAATGTGGAGATGGAGTCAATAGTTCTTGAAAAAGGATTTGATATCGGATTCCCTTTTGAGGTTGAGAAAGAAGCCGAAGCGGCCACGAAAGACGGGAGAGATTTCTCGGAAGAAATTAAAAAAAGGCGAGACTTCAGAAACACTCCCACCTTCACCATTGACCCCGTGGATGCCAAAGATTTTGACGACGCTATTTCGTTAAAAAAAATCGGAGACGATAAGTATGAAATTGGAATTCACATAGCCGATGTGTCGCATTATGTCAGAGAAGGGACGGCTATGAATACGGAGGCGAGAAAAAGAGGGTTTTCCGTGTATCTTGTTGACAGAACTATACCGATGCTTCCCGAAATACTTTCAAATGACATTTGCAGTTTAAACCCAATGGAAGAAAAACTTTCTTTCTCCGCCGTTTTTACTATGGACGGAAACGGCAATATTTCCGAAAGATGGTTTGGAAAAACGGTCATAAAATCCGACAAAAGATTTTCTTACGAGGAGGCGCAGGAAACGCTTGACGCTAAATCGGGAGAACATTATGAAGCGTTGAATACGCTTAACCTGATTGCCAAGAAAATGCGTGATGAAAAATTTAAAAAGGGGGCAATAGATTTTGAGCAGGACGAAGTGAAATTTGATCTTGATGAGAACGGCAAGCCTCTGCGAATATTTATTAAAAAAAGATTGGACACTCACAAGCTGGTGGAGGAATTTATGCTTCTCGCCAATAAAGAAGTGGCGGAATTTATCTTCAAAGCCAACAAGAAAATGCGCAAGGACGACCCGTTTATCTATAGAATTCACGATGTTCCTGATAGAGAAAAGATTGCCCAACTTTCCATATTCCTAAAAGCGCTCGGGTATGAAATGGAACTTAAAGAAAATAACCTAACCGCCAAAGATCTGCAAATGCTTTTCAAATTGATTGAGGGTAAAGCCGAAGAATCAATGATTAAGACGGCGGCGATTCGCTCAATGTCCAAAGCCGTTTATTCCACAAGAAACATCGGGCACTTCGGATTGGCTTTTGAATATTACACGCATTTCACTTCCCCCATCAGAAGATATGCCGACCTTCTCGTTCATCGCCTCCTTGAAAAACATCTAGAGGACAAGTCTATTCCGAAACACGAATGGAATTTGTACGAAAAAATGGCGATGGAAACTACGGAAAAAGAAATTGCCGCGGCGGAAGCGGAACGCAATTCCAAGAAATACAAACAGGTTGAGTATATGCAAGAGCATATCGGCGAGGTTTTTGATGGTGTAATTTCTGGCGTCACTGAATGGGGCCTGTATGTGGAAGAGTTCAATACAAAATCCGACGGAATGGTGAGCCTGCGAAATTTGACCGATGATTTCTATGTCTTGGATGAAAAAAATTACGCCCTTGTGGGAGAAAAGACCAAGAAAAGATACAGCCTCGGCGACAAGGTCAAAGTCAAGCTCCTCGGCGCCGACTTGGACCGAAGGACTCTTGATTATGTTTTTGTAGAATAAATAAAAATATGCGAAATAATATCATCCATCAAGGAGCTGGAGAATTGACCTATGAGATAAGAGGCATAGTTGAAGTGGCGGAAAAGATAAAAAGTCTAGGGCAAGAAATTTACTGGGAAAATATCGGCGACCCTGTGGCAAAAGGCTATCAAATTCCGGAATGGATAAAAGACATTGTAAAAAAGTCTGTTGATAACAATAAATCATTCGCCTACAATCCAACCAAAGGACTGCTTGAAACGCGCGAATTTCTGGTAAAAAAAAGAAATTCAAAAAGCGGAGTCAAGATAACAGCCGAAGACATCTGTTTCTTCAACGGACTAGGCGACGCTATTTCCAAAGTTTACACATATCTTAAAAAAGAAGCTCGCGTGATAGGACCATCGCCGGCTTATTCCACCCACTCCTCCGCCGAAGGCGCGCACGCCGGATATCCTCATATCACTTATAATCTCTTGCCGAAAAAAAATTGGCTGCCTGATTTAAACGACCTCCGCAATAAAATAAAATACAACCCCGCCATTTCCGGAATTTTAATCATCAATCCCGACAATCCAACTGGAATGGTTTATCCGAAAAAAGTTTTAGAAGAAATGGTGAAAATCGCCAAAGAATACGACTTGTTCATCGTGAGCGACGAGATTTATTGCAATGTCGCGCACGATGAGAAGAAGATGACGACGCTTGCCGAAATAATCGGCGATGTCCCGGGCATAGCGATGAAAGGCATATCCAAAGAGTTCCCTTGGCCCGGAAGCCGTTGCGGTTGGATAGAAATTTACAATAAAGACAAAGACGAAGTTTTTACAAAATATGTGAAAAGCATAATGAACGCCAAAATGCTTGAAGTCTGCTCCACAACCCTGCCTCAAAGCGTCATCCCAGCCGTAATGTCCGACCCTCGCTATGAATCTCATCTTGAAGAAAGGCGGAAATTTTACAAAAAAAGAGCGGGAATGGCATTTGATATTTTGAAAAAAGTTCCTGGAATAATTTCCCCGAAAGCTGCCGGCGCTTTCTATGTTTCCACCGTGTTCAAAGACGGCGTCTTAAACAACAAGCAAACTCTCAAAATCAAAAACGACAAAGTAAGAAAATTCGTGGAAGAAAAAACAGTAAACGGCGTCTCGCCCGATAAGAGATTCGTCTATTACCTAATGGGCGCGACCGGCATCTGCGTCGTTCCTCTTTCCGGCTTCAACTGCAACCTCCAAGGCTTCCGCGCCACCCTACTAGAATCCGACGACGCCAAATTCAAATGGATTTACGAAACCCTGGCGGAGAAGATAAAAGAATATCTAAAAAGCTGATTTATTTACAATAATACTATAATGTGCTAATTTACTTGAAGTGGGTACCTTTTATAAACATTAGCCTTTAATATTGAGGAGGGAGAACCCGTGAATTTACTAGAAATAATTGAATCAAAAATGAGTCTGTTGGGGGAAAAATGGGGAAATATAACAAAAATTAGCATATCATACATCTCTCTTGCGGAAGCATCGCTCCCTGAATCGAGAAACTATTCAATTGATGAATTTAAAAAAATAGTCAATTCTGGTAGAAAAATTGCTTTTTATTTATATTGCGAAAACTTTATTATATATAAAGACAGAAATATAAACCCTGAACCAACAAAACCGGAACAATTATTTCACCTTCGATGGTGATAAACAAAAATCGAACTCACTCAAAACTACCATCTATTTTTAAAAATGGTAGCTTTTTTTATTAACAAAACACACTTCATAAATATTACCTTGAACTCGCAATCACTTCGCCACTTTAACTGCGTCCTCAAACTTGATAGATAGAAGTTTGGAAATGCCGTCCGCGCCCATCGTTACGCCGTAGATTATTCCGGCGCGGGACATTGTTTCTCGGTTGTGGGTGATTAAAATAAGCTGGGAATATTTGGAAAGATTTTCTATCATATCGCCGTATTTTTTGGAATTGGCTTCATCAAGTGCGGCGTCAGTTTCGTCCAAAATTATGAACGGCGGAGGGTTGACTTGAGAGATGGCGAAAAGGAGTGCGATGGAAGTAAGGGCGCGTTCGCCACCGGAGAGCATCGTAAGACCTTTGATTTTCTTTCTCGGAAGACTGACATCAATATCAACCCCCTCTTCCCCTTCCTCTTCTTCCGATTCATCGGGCAGTTCGTCCGCCTCGTCTCCTAAGGAACCGCTTAAAAGGTTTGATACGTTAGTATCGGAATTCCTTTTTTTCTTCTTTTCTCTGATTACCAATAGTCCAGCGTGTCCGCCAGCGCCGAACATTGACGAGAAAAATTCTTGGAATTGAGTGTTTATTTTATGAACTCCCTCTTTGAATTCATTGGTTATGAATCCCTCCAGTTCTTTAATTATATCCTTAAGAGAAACAGCCGATCTGTCCAAATCTTCCAATTCTCGCCCAAGAAAAGCGTCTCTGTCACTGGCTTCCCTGTATTCTTTGATTACATCATCGCCCGAGCCGACTCCCGCATCCTCAAGCCTGATTTTTATTTTTTCAATCGCCCGCCTTCTTTCATCTTGAATTGTCCTGTCTTCCTTTAAAATATCTTGAACAGAAACTTCCGCGCCGTTTTCATCCAGAATTTTGCTTGAATCGTAATGCAATGCCGAGAGCCCAGCAAGAACTCCGGCTTCTTTGAGTTCCATCTTGAAACTCTCTTCAAAATGTTTGAGCTTGTCTTCGCGATATTCAAGCTCTCTCAACTTGCCGCCGACTTCATTCTGCTCCGCCATGATTTTAAACATCACCTTCTCCGCGTCTCGGCTTGAATCTTTCTCCTTATCAATTTCCTGCCTCAACGCCGAATATTCCGTAAGTATTTTCTTTTCCGTTTCTTCGGATTGTTTCAATAAACCTTCTATCTTCACTCTTTCCTGTTTCAAAATTTCCAATTCCCTTTCCGTCTCGGCATTATCACCGGAATTATCAACACTCCTATGTTTGGAAATAAAACCCAGAAGCGCGTCTTTTATCGTTCTCAAAATAGTTTTAACTTGCGAGATGTCATCCTTCCCTAAAGCCGTCTCAATTTCACCGTAGATATGAGAGGCGACACTCTCAATTTCTCGGAGTTCAACTTTCTTATCTTGCGCTTGCCTCACCAACTCATTCTGCTTTTTTATAATTTTCTCCAGCGAATTCATCTCACCTTCAATCCTTCCTATGTCTCTCGTAAGACTGTCTTTCTGAAATCGCTCGTCTTTCAGTCTTCCCTCAATATTTATAAGTTCCTCGCTTTTAACATCTTTAACCGAAGACCCCGCCAAAATCCGCTTCGCTTTCCCGAGCTCCTCCTCCAGCTCGCGCCGTTTTTTCTCCGGAATCATTTTTTCTTCTTCTAGCCGTCTTCTCTCCGTCTTTAAATACAACTCTTCTCTTCTGAAATAATTTCTATACATATCTTTGAGCCGCTCTCTCATCTCATTCGCCTGTTCAAGCTTTTCAACCTGCTTTTTCAGAAACTTCAAATGCGGAGCGATTTCTCTCCGCAGAGATTTTACTGACTCAATATTTTCTTCAGTCTTTTCTAACTTCCTTTGGCTCTCCTGCTTTTTGTATTGATAAATTTTGAGACCGAGCGCGTCTTCAACCATTTCTCTCCTGTCTTTAATGTTCGCGTTTAAAATCTTGTCGGCTTCGCCTTGAGAGATTATGTGATGACCGGACGAGCCGATGCGCGCCGAAGCAAGAAGCTCTATTATGTCCTTAAGCCTGACTTGACTGCCATTTATGAAATATTCGCTGGAAGAATCTCTGTGCACGACCCTTTCAATAGACACTTCGTCAAAGTCAATATTCATTCCTCTTCTCGTATTGTCAAAAACGACTTTTGCCGACGCTCTGTTTGATCGCGCGACATCGCGCGAGCCGTTGAATATTAAGTCCTCTGCCCTCTTCCCGCGAAGCGATTTTATTGATTGTTCGCCAAGCACAAACCTGAACGCTTCGGCAATATTAGACTTGCCGGAACCGTTCGGACCGACAATTCCGGAGATTGGCGCGGAAAAATCCAGCGATGTTTTTTTCGCGAACGACTTGAAGCCGGACAATTCCAAACTTTTTAAATACATGCGATAAATTTATCATTTTTCAATCATTCAAACAAACTTTTCAGGCCAGAAACTTTTCCACACTCACCCTTGCATCTAAAAAAGATTTTTGATAGCATTATTGACAGTTGTTCTTTGTAGTGTTTAAAAACATTAAATTAACAAGACCTGATTCTATAAAACAAATTTAAGAAAGGAGAGATTAGTATTTATTGGTTTTTTGTCTTGTTTTTTATTTTATATTTTGTTTTTTAATTTCCTAAATGAAAGGGAGAAAAATGTGCCTTGTGTCTAGAAAGACCAACATTGCTTATAGTATAGGTAATTGCCCAGAGTACCCTGTCTTCTGCGCATTAAAAAAACGCAGATACGAAGAAGACCCGACTGCAATGGACACTGATCTTAAACTATTTGAGGAAAGAGGGTTTATCAAGGTCAATAAGGTTAATCCTAATTCCAATAAAAAGGAATTGACCTTAACTTTAACACTGAAGGAGGGGAACCAAAAGATAAAAGAGGAGAAAATGGAATGTGTGGATCAAATTCAGGCGCTGTTTTTGATTTCGCATTTGGGGGAGATGACGAAAAATGGTTGCTGTCAGCCATGCTGTGAGTTACCTCTTTGTATTATCAATAAACTGACTGCGGTATTGTAACATTTTTCTTCAAAAGGAGAGACGGTGAGGAAAAAGCAAAACAGACTGACGATTAAGATCATTAATTACTGTCCATTTTGTTGCAGAGACAGTATACCCAAAACAAAAACCGGCTCGATTGTTGTTGCTCGGGAATGTCCTAAACATAAGCCGAAATTTGAAAGGGCTGACAATGGAGTTATGGTCTCAACAGTTTTTTTGGACAAGTTTAATGAAATGCATAAACCTTTAAGCCTAAGCTCCCAGGAAATATAAATGTTTTTAAAATATTGTCTGATTAAGCCTTTGTCGGGGGACAAGGGCTTTTTCATTTTATGATTTTCTCCTTTTCCATTCCTCAATTTTTTTATGGTCGCCGGAGAGAAGGATTTTAGGAACTTTATATTTTTTACCTTTATATTCAAAAATTTCCGGTCTAGTATAAACTTCCGAACTTGCAACGCGCGAATCTTCAAGAGAACTAAAGTCGCCGAGCACCCCTTCAATCTGGCGAGAAACGCAATCTATAATCGCCATCGCCGGCAATTCTCCTCCAGTCAAAACATAATTGCCGATTGAAACATCTTCCATTTTGAAAGCCTTTTTTACCCTAGCGTCAATCCCTTCATATCTTCCGCAAATTATTATAATATCGGAATAATTTTTTGCCGTTTTCTTGGCGTAGTTATTATCAAACTGCGCTCCTGAAGGGGACAAGAAAATAATCTTAACTTTCTTTTTGCTTTTTGCTTTCTCAATAGCTTTTATGACAGGCATCGCCTCAATGACCATGCCTGGGCCTCCGCCATAGGGCTTCCTGTCTATCCTTCTATGCCTGTCTTTAGTAAAATCACGCGGATTGTAAAATTTAATTTTAATTTTCTTGTCTTCAATCGCCCGCCCCAAAATTGACCCTTTAATGTAAGAGTCAAACATTTCCGGAAATAATGTGATTATATGGAAAGTCATTTTATTTAAGATCGCGTCCGACAACTTGGTACTCCGACTACCAATTGGTAGTCGGAGTACCAAGTGACTAAATGAAAAATCCGTGATGTTATTAATATCACGGATTTTTCATTTAGTCTAATCTTAAAATATTAGATTTTCAGATCTTCCATAGCCTCGTCAACGCTTTTTGACGCTCGGCTTTCTCTCGGAGCGGCTCCTTCCGGCTCGTTAATCTTCAAATTAACTCTGGAATTATTTTTCATTCCAACCACGCGGAGAAGCGTCCTGATCGCTTTGGCGGTGTTTCCCATTCTCCCGATAATCTTGCCCATATCGTCCGGATGAACTTCAAGAGTCATCAAAACCCCCATCTCATCCACCGTTCTGGCTATTTTTACCTTGTCGGGATTATCCACCAACGCCTTAACGACTAAATCTAGAAATTTTGTATCGTTTTCCATTGTGTGTATTTTCTTTTTAAAAATCTATCGCAGCATATTCTCGACCAACTTTGGCACCGCTAATTAAGCGCCTTCATCATTAACTTTACTGCTAAAAACATTTTAGTATGGCAAACATTAGAAGTCAATCATCATCTTACCGAAGGTGGTAGGCAAAAAAGAAAACTTGGTTTAATTTTATCTTTACTTTATGAACTTTCCACTTTATGGACTTTATAAACTATTTAGCTTGTCTCTCCAATTCAGCTATTTCTTGTTCGGCTTGTCGTTCTTCCTGCTTTAAGGCGGACACTTGCCGCAGAAGCCGCGCCTTTTGAGCTTCTTTTTCGACTTCGTCTTTTTCTTTGGGATTTGAATCTCTTCCCGCGTTTTCTTTTTGCTCTTTTTCCTCTACATTCTTTTTAATGTAATTGAGGTCTTTTTCCAGCTCCGATATTTCCCTCCTTATTTTTTCATCTTCTTTCTTCTTCTCATTGATTCTGACGGTCAACTCGGCTAGCTTGTGTTTTCCCATATTTATCTGAGGGCGCTCATTTTCGGAACCGTATTTCGCGCTTTCAATATCGCTTTTCAAATTTCTTATATCTCGATTAACAATTCCGATTTCTCTCTCAAGATTTTCTATTTCCTGTTTTTTCAAAAAAAGAATTCTCTTTTTAACGCCAATCTTGGATTGGATAATAGCCCGCTCCGTTTTTTTGTTCGCCGTTCTCTTTTCTTTTTCTTCTTCTATCTTCTCTCCCAAATCTTTTTTCCTTCGCTCCTCCTCTCTCCTTTTGGATTCAAGGGGGTCGTATTTGTCATCGGGTCTGGTTTTTATGTAGGGCATATTTTTTAACATTAAGTGTTAGACGCGAAAAAATTATACCTTATATGGCAATAGATTTAAAGGTGAGTGATAGAAAATAGTTCAAAGTGACTAGCAAATATATTGTAATCTTTAGGATTTATGAGGATTAATTTTCAATTCACAATTTTCATTGAATTTCCGATTTCTCAATTTTCAAACATTGGAAATTATTTCATTGGTAATTGATTGGAAATTGAAAATTTTAAAGTTGGGATTTGATTAGAAATTAGGTCAATTAGAAATTAGAAATTTATACTATTATAATTTAATCTTATTGTCTTCTTTCTCTTTCAGCTTATTGATGCATTTGATGCAGACAGTTTGCCCTTCTCTGGTTTTAAGATATTTATTGCCACAGGAGCATATTAGAATCTCGCAGCGACGAGGTCTTTCCACCCAGACTCCCGGGCCTCTTTTTTGAAATTTTTTTGGCGTTATTTTTTTCATATTATTCAATAAATGTCAGCGCTTTCCCCTTCTTGTCGCCTCGGCCTGTTCGTCCGATGCGATGGACATAATCTTCATAACTTGCCGGCATATCGTAATTTATGACATGGCTTACCCCCGCTATGTCCAACCCTCGCGCCGCGACATCCGTCGCGACCAAAATATTGACATGGTGGCTCTTAAACAAGCCTAGAGCTTTTTGTCTCCTTGAATGATTCTTGTCGCCGTGAATTGAATCAACTTTAAAGCCTTTATGAGCCAAATCTCTGGAAAGTCTTTCCACTCCGTGTTTGGTGCGTCCAAAAATAAGGACTTTGCTGAAATCTGACTGCGCTAAAAGACGCGACAGGACATCTATCTTGTTATTCCCCCGCTCCACCTTCACGACATCTTGGTCAACATTCTTTGAAGTGTCCTGCGTCTTCACGGAAATTCGCACCGGCTCCGTGAGAAATTCTTTAATCAAACCTTCAATCTCTTTGGAAATAGTGGCGGAGAAAAAGAGGGTGTGTCTCTTCGTCGGCATTTGCGCCATCATAAATCTCATATCATTGATGAAGCCCATATCAAGCATTCTGTCCGCTTCATCTAAAACAACCGTATTAAACCCGGCAAGGCTTAAAACTTTTCTTTGGATCAAATCTTTCAATCGTCCCGGCGTTCCGATGATGAAATTATTATGATAACGAAGGTCGGCGATTTGACGGCCGATATTGGCGCCTCCAACACAGCAGACTGAAAAAATCTTGAGTCCTTTCGTGAAAGTTTTAAGCTCCTCTTCAATCTGAATAGCCAGCTCGCGAGTCGGCGCCATTATCAAAACATTTTCTCTCTGATTTAGGAGAACTTTATTTATAAGAGGCAGAAGAAAAGCCGCCGTCTTGCCTGTCCCCGTATTCGCGATTCCCACGACATCAAGACCATGAAGAATGTGCGGGATAGTCCTGTCTTGAATGGGCGTTGGCTCGGAATATCCTTTAGCTACGACAATTCTTTTCAGTCGTTCGTCAATTTTAAAATCAGCGAATGAATGTTCCGGAATAAAATGCTCCGCTTCTTCGGTGATTACGGCTTTATTCACCAATTTAGATATGTGAATACCCGCGCCTTTGCGCTCAAATCTCTTACGCGGAGCGAAACGGCTTCGCGCGCCTCCTTGCCCTTGCGGACCTCTATTGAATGTTTTTCTATACATATATTTACTGCATTTGTCTCAACCGGCTCTGTATGTTTAGAAAAAATTCCCTAAAAACAAAAACGAATGAGAATAACTTATTTATTGATAACAGTCCAATGATATATTAAAAAATTACTCTTGTCAACCGCGCGCGGAGGAGCGCGCCAATATTTTGAATTTATAAAAATAAAAGGACTTTCCGATGTTATCGCAAAGTCCTTTTTCGGTGGGTTTTTTAAAACCACCTTCTCAAGAATAATATTTTTCAATCGCTCTATTGGGGGAGCGGATCCTACGCTTCCTTGCAAATATTGTTATATCTGCAACTTCGCACAGCAAACTCTCACCGTTGTGTATTTGGGAACATAAATCATATTGGCACGACCCGTATAGTTCGTGCAATATTCTGTCTTCTTCCCTCAATCCCTCTATCTCCGCCTCGTAATCAGAAATAGAGATTTTTTTACCAATACCAATTAGATAATTAAATATCTCTTTTTTCATCTTCATTTTCCTCTCCTCTTAAAAAAATTTTCAGAATTTCAGAAAAATAAATTTAATTTCCAACACTGAATTTTGCTTACCTTTGAAAAGGCTTATAAAATTCAGCATTATTCTATATTCAATTTTCAAGATTCTTGCCTTTCAGTCATATCTCTAGTCATTATCGCATTTATGCAAAAAGAGTAGCATTATTTAATGCCTTTGTCAAGCAAGATTGACAGAATATCTAGAAAATCGTTGTCTAAAGCTGTTTATTTACATTAAAAGAGAGTGGCACCATAATAATATGCATGCTTGGAAAATCAAAAAAACAATGATAGGATATTTTTGTGAATATGTTAGAAATACAAAATAAAATATTGCCTGTTCTTAAAGAGTACGGCATTAAACATGCCGCTGTGTTTGGTTCAGTTTCGCGCGGAGAAGATAAGCCAAAAAGTGATATCGACATCATTGTTTCTTTCGGAAAACCGATGGGTATGTTTGCGTATATGAGCTTGATAAGGAAAATGGAAGACAAACTTGGCCGAAAAGTTGATTTGGTTACTGAAAATAGCATCAATAAATTCGTTCGACCATACATACAACCAGACTTAAAAACAATATTATGAAAGA
>JBBUED010000012.1:0-1100 GCA_038078215.1 Patescibacteria group bacterium
TGATTCAGCAGAATCACCTACCGGGTGACAATTTCAAGTTTTTCTTTGGCGGCAAATTCTTTTCCCACTGATTTATATCAGAAAAAATTACTTAGCCGTCCATCCGCCGTCAACCACCAAAACATGTCCATTCACAAAATCCGATTCGTCGGAAGCCAGATAAACAGCGGCTAAAGCGATATCTTCTGGCTCCCCGAGCCGCGGATAAGGGGTCTGGGCTTCCAGCCGCAGCTTTTGTGCTGGATCGTTAAGCATATCTTTAGTCATAGCGGTTTTAATTACTCCAGGAGCAATACAATTAACATTTATTTTGCTCTTGGCGTATTCCAAAGCCATTTCTCGCGTTAAAGCGATTACCCCGCCCTTAGAAGCGCAATAAGGTCCTATGTTTTCAAAACCGACTAAACCAGCGATTGAAGTGGTGTTGATAATTTTCCCCCGACCTTGCTTAAGCATCTCGGGGATTACTTTTTTCGAAGCCAAGAAAACGCTTTTGAGATTAACATTTAAAACCGCGTCCCAATCCTCTTCGGGTGTTTCGTGAAGAGGTCCGAATTTAACAATGCCGGCATTATTGACCAGTATGTCAATCCGGCCAAATTTATCTATGCAAGTTTTTACCATTTGTTCAATATCCGCAGTTTTACTAACATCTGTTTTTACAAAAACCGCTTCCCCGTTTATTTTTTGAATTTGCTCCACCGTTTCTTTTCCGCCCTCTTCTGACCAATCAGCCATTACAACTTTGGCCCCCTCTTTGACAAAAGCCAAGGCAATGCCTCGACCAATACCTGAGCCGGCGCCGGTGATAATTGCAATTTTGTTTTGTAAGCGCATAAGTTTTCTTTCTAGTGTTAAGTTTTTAATTAGCCCCCCAACGACAATAAGTTTAAATGTATATGAAAAAGTTGTTTTTTACAAGATATTGGCGCGAATATTTTATGAATTCGCCGTTACCCACAAGTACAGATTCGGATTTCGCCCACCCCCTTCTCCTCACCGCGCGCAAGCGCGCGGGGGAATTTTCCGACCAAGTTATGAATTGTGCCCTCGGCAGGACCGCGAGTACGCTTATCTCTTCTTACAGAAGCAGTACAGCT
>JBBUED010000013.1:0-5071 GCA_038078215.1 Patescibacteria group bacterium
GCGATTAACATAATTACACTCTCCTTTCATTTTCCAAAATGTCAAAAAACAATAGATGGCGGAACTTTTTCTATCAAATTTGTATCACAAACCGCGATTTTTCACAAATTATTTTCAATTCAACACTTTGAATTACGAAACTCGTTGAGGCGCGTCATTTTAAGGGGGTTTCGAGCGCGGCGGCGCGAGAATTTCAGGATTTTTTAAGCTTCAAAAAATCCGTACCCTTAAAATGACGCGCTGAATAAAGAGTTTCGTAATTCAAAGTCAGCAGTGATTTAAAAACGGCATTAAACGAATATTCGCTCAATGCCGTTTACCGTCAATATTTCTTAACTTTTTAAATTAGAAATATGGAGACTGTGAGATAAAAGATTTAAAATTCGTTTTCCAACTCCAATAACGGCGAATTACGTCTTCAGTAAACTCCAAGTTGTCGCCAACATATAAGACATCTTCTCTCCCCCGCCAATTGATTGAGGTCGGAAGATTTTTAATGTCATCTTCCATTTCACTGTGTAGTATCTTAAAAACTTCAGCGTTTTCTATGAGTTTTTTAAACTGGTTGAATAAATCGCTAAAATTTTTGAAGTTATTCAAACAATGAAGATTGATAACCGCGACATTCCCCATTTTTAAATCATTCAATTTTCTTATAATCCACGCTTCTTTTTTCTCGCTGGAATCAATTATTTTTACCGGCGCATTCACCAAATCTGTCGCCATATTCACTCCTTTCCTTTTTAAAGGTTAAGAAATAACAAAGATCTGATTATTAAAAGCATATCACGGAATACATTATTTGTAAACTGCCGCAAAAGCCATGAAAAAGGCCGCCGTTCGTTTCGATCGGCGACCTTTAAATTTCTAGGGTAATAAAATAAAATGATGAATTTATTAATAAATCCTAGATGTTTTTATTGTCTTCTGTACATGAACTTGTCGAGAGCATCCAGGATCTTCATCATCAGATTTGACTTGTAATTATACGGAATTCCTCTGCTGTTTGTAAGCACAGGATCTCCGTTACTGTCTAAGCGATGCCCCGCTTTGGCGTCATTAAGCTGTCTCAATTCAGCCTCTGCTTTGCTCATAATTCCCCCTCCTTTTCTTTTTTGAAAAAAGTGAAGAAAGTAAATTAAAAAAGACCTTTTATTAACACTAAATCTTTTTAAAAAAATATGCAAGAAAACTAAATGCCATTCAGGCGGAGGGATTCTAAACAATCTCGCAAACCCCGGCGACGCAGGCCAGCTCTTTCTTCACTTCCGTTTCGTCAACCTTCTCGTAAGTGACAATCTTTGAAAAATCAATGTGGGCGAATCTGTTTAAAGTCTCGCTGTACGCTTTTTCGTCAATTTCTTCGTAGGGGGCCATTTGGTAAACATGGTCGGTTCTCGGCAAGAAAGACAATCCGCCGATTATGTCCCAGTTTTTATAGAGCCAATTGGCCACATCAATCCACTCTTCTTCCCCTACCGATATGGTAATTGACGGATTGTGCTCGGTGTAATTTTCTTTGACGAGCTTCCAATGTTCAAGCTGTTCCAGAGCCGTGAGGTCGTCTCTGAAAAGCGAATCATCCGGCGCTTTCACTGGAAATTCAAAGACATAAGTATTGGCGCTGTCTCTTGACTGTCCCACTTCCGGATGATAAGGAACGCCTTGGTCGCGAAGCATTTTGAACAAAGAATCAGTCGCTGAAATTCTTACTCTCCTTATGTAATATTGCGAGTGTCTGGTATGCATTCCCGAGGCGCAATCCACCATCTGCGACAATGTTCCGGACGGTTTGACGCAAGTAATGCAAGTTGACGGATTTATCTTAAATTTCTTGGCATACAATTCATTAATTCGTATCGCCTCGTTTTTAAGTTTTTTAAGAGTGCTCGCGTTTCTGACGGCCGGACAATCCCACTGACCGGTTATGGACACTCCGAGCAGGCGTTCATTTTTGCAATTTTCCTCCCAAGTATTTGACAGATAGCCGAATTTGACGAGAGTCGCTTGATAAGTCCCGAGAATCGTCGCGATTCTAATCTTTTTCAAAAGCGATTTTTCGTCATCTTCCGCCCTGGCGACGATTTCCGACAAGTTGCAGAATTGTTTTGACTGCAATATGATTTCCCCGCATGGATTTGTCCCCAAATCTCCTATATAACCCTTGAGAACCTTAAGCCTTCTTTCCGGCAATGTTTTTGCTAGTCCGCTTCTATTGAATATTCCTCTTTCTCCCGCTCCGCTTTTCATAAGGGCAACCCATTCATCCAAGAATTCGGCGTTCGTCGGCTTCTGAAGATAGACGGCGGAATTATTGGCGATGCTTCTTTGAGGTTCGGTCAGATAAAACTGACCTTTCTTGCAATCTCGCATCGCTTCATCATCAAGGTCGGAAAGAGATATAAGGGCGCTTCGGCGAACTCCGCCGGAAACGACGCAATCGCCTATGCAACAGATAATATCATGAGCGTCCAAGTTGGTAAGCCGCCTGCCCTGTCTCTTGAAAATTTTCATTCGAGCGAAATCAAGCAATCTCTTGAGAGGCTCCGGACCAGAAGATCGGCCACCCATTGTTTTGAGCCTCGCTCCCGCCGGACGCAACTGTGAATAATTGAATTCTATGTCGTTGCCTTCATACCAAGTTTTTATGCCCAAATAGAGAGCGTCCGCCCACCCTTCTTTGGTGTCGGCTATTATGTGAGTCGGCAACTTCTTCCCTGTTTGCGATTTTATTTGAGGCAAGGCTTGAATATTTTGGCTTTCCACGGAAAAGCCAACGCCGGTTCCGCACATTGATATGTACATAATCTCTGCGAAATCTTGAAATGTTGATGGGGCGATGAAAGAACAATTGTAAGCGCAGACATTAGTCTTTCTGGCGGCCGGTCCGGCAAATTGAAGGAGTCTCATTGACGGCATCGCCTCTTGATTCAAAATCGCCTCGCGGACCTCTTTGTATTCGGAATCTTTCACCAGTTTTCCCAGATTTTCTCTCATAAAGCTCATATACCTGTCCACGGTTTCAATCCAAGTTTCGCGCCTCCCTTCTTCGTCAATCCATCTGGAATAAGACCTGTAATAGACGAACTCGCCTAAAGAACTCTTAAAATATTTCTTGCTCTGCTCAGTCAATTTCCTGACTTTTTCAGGAACTTGAACCCCTTTCTCTCTAAGCTTTGACCTTTTGTCGCGATAAAGAATATATGATTTGGCGGTTTTCACATACTCGCTTAGTATAAGCTCCTTTTCAACCGTATCCTGTATTCCTTCAACGGTCGGCACGAAATTCTTGAATTTTTTGACGATTCTCACTAAATCGGCCAAGACTTTGTTGGCGACGAGCTTTGCTTCTTCTTCCGAACCCTCTTCGACTGAAATCATGGCTTTATTGATCGCGTTTGTTATCCTTCCGAGATCAAAAGAAACGATGGAACCGTCTCTCTTTTGCACCTTATCAATAAAACTTGTTTCTTTGCCGCCGCTCTTTGAATCTTTGACCATAAAATTTAAAAATTTATCGCTTGTAAAAAATGTTTAAAATAATTTTACCCTAAAACAAAAGACAAAAGAAGAGCGCGCAAGTGAAATTCAGCACGAGAGATTAAAAAATATAATGTGTAAAGCCAATATAAAAAAATCCGTTGAAAAATAACGGAAGCGGGGAAATTATTTTTTAAAAAAATTAAAATGACGAATATTGCTTTTAAATTTGTTAAAAAATAAGAAAAAGTTGTGGAAAGAATCACTTTTGAACTAAAGTTAGCTTATCGTCCGCCTTTAGATCATAAGACTCGGACATTCCGGCGTTAAGCTCCAAGACAAAGCGCGCTTTAGCGGGAGCGGTGAAAATTTTTGGATATGTATCCGGTGAAATATTTTTCTCAATATGGACAATTTTATTATTTTCATCAATCCATATTATGTCTACGGAGAAAAGCATATCTTTCATCCAAATGCTTTGATAACCTGAACTGTCAAAAATAAAAAACATGCCATAACCCCGAGGAATTGAGGATAATCCCCCAAGCCCTTTTATCCTTTTATCTTCAGTATCCGCCAAATAGATCGGTATTTTCGCCTTTCCCGCAATAATATGTCCAATTTTGTCGGTTTTTCTTTGCGATGTCTTAAAAGCAATCACTTCGGTCGGCTGGCTGTTGTTAAACGCAAATTTAAGAAACGGGGGCGTGAGGCCGACAATAACAGATATGAGGATAACTAGAAGTGAAAATTTCAAAAAATTCATTTATAAAAATAAAAAATAATAATTCCAATATTATCACCATTCAAAAAAATTTCACAGTTTAAAACTCATTCTCGGTTCCTAAAACCTAACACCTACCCGCCCGCCACGACTCTTGTCTGGCAAGTCGGGCGAGGTAACCTAAAACCTTCCCCAATTTTTTGCATTTCAAAACAATCGTTGATATTATTTCCACAGTGAGACTGCGAGGTCAATCTAAAGTTTATTAAAATAATTTTTTATTTCAAATTTTAAAATCTTTGTAATTTGGATTTTGTAATTTGGAACTTCAACCACATATGGTTCCTCAAAAAGTTTTTTTCACGAAAGGAGTAGGACGGCACAAAGACTACCTCCAATCTTTTGAGTTGGCGCTCCGTGACGCCGGAATAGAAACTCAAAATTTAGTGACGGTTTCAAGCATTTTCCCTCCCGGATGCAAGAGAATATCCAAAGAAGAGGGAGTGAAATATATGAAAGCCGGCTCAATAAGATTTTGCGTTATGAGCAGAAACGCGACCAATGAGCCGAACAGGCTTATCGCCGCGTCCGTAGGTTTGGCAATTCCTAAAGACAGCAATCAATATGGTTATCTTAGCGAGCATCACTCTTTCGGAGATACAGAAGAAAAAGCAGGCGACTACGCCGAAGACTTGGCGGCGACGATGCTGGCCACCACGCTTGGCATAGAGTTTGACCCCGGCAAAGACTGGGACGAAAGGGAGAAACAGTATAAAGCCAGCGGCAAATTTATCACTACTTCCAATGTCACTCAATCGGCTCAAGGGCATAAAGACGGATTATGGACGACCGTTCTCGCCTCGGCAG
>JBBUED010000014.1:0-11876 GCA_038078215.1 Patescibacteria group bacterium
CCGTTTCAAGCAAGTGAATTTTTTCGTGGCTTACGCTGAAACCTCCGGAGAGAGAGTGTCCGCCGTAGTTGAGGAGAAGTCCATACGGTAAAGATTTCATCAAGTTGATGAGGTTGACATTGTTCGGCGACCGGCACGAACCTTTTAAAATATCTTCCCCTTCTCTGCCCCAGAGAAACACCGGGCAAAAATTTTCTTGCATAAGCGTATTCGCGGCAAGCCCGAGAAGCGACGGTTTCCATTTCGGGTTCCCGAGCACGATGACTTCTTTTTTCTCCGCGCCGTCCGCGCGCGATAAGATGGTATGTTTCATCTCTTTAATCATTGAGGCGACGAGCCCCTTTCTTTCGTCATTTATTTTATTGAGATGAGTGCTCAACTCATCTGCCAAAATCTCATCGGAAGTTGAAAGAAGTTTGAAAGCGTCCATCGGCACGCCCATTCTTGAAGCGGCGTTTATTCGGGGCGAGATTGTGAAACCAATATCTTCTTCAGTGATATGCTTCTGCTCCACTTTAATTTTTCTCAAAAGTTTCATAAGGCCGACGCGCGGAGATTTTCTCAAAACTTTCAAGCCGTAATAAGCGAATATTCTGTTTTCTCCAGTGAGCGGAACCATATCGGAAAGTGTGGCGAGTCCGACCATATCAAGAAACCATTTTTCCGTCCCTTCTTTCAGTTGCCAGTCAAGATTTTTTTTCGAGACTAAAGCTTGAATTAGTTTAAAAATGACGCCTGCCCCGCAGAGCATTTTTTCCGGATAGGCGCAATCAGTTTGTTTGGAATTTAAAATAGCGAACGCTGGCGGAATAGAGTCCCCAAGCTCGTGATGGTCGGTGATGATGACATCAATTTCTAATTCATTCAGTCGCTCCACTTCTTTCACATCGGCAATTCCGCAGTCTATCGTTATTAGAAGTTTTGTTCCGCTCTTTCCAAATTCTTCCACCGCTTCCATATTAAGACCGAATCCTTCCTCGTGCCGATGAGGGATATAATTTTCAAAATTATTGAAACCAGTTTTTTTAAAAAAGTCGTGAAGAACAACTGCGCCCGGAATTCCATCCGCGTCGTAGTCGCTGTAGATTATTATTTTTTCATTTTCATCAATCGCTTTTAAAATTCGTTCAACCACTTTGCCCATATCCTTCATAAGATACGGGTCGTGCGTGTCCCCCACATAATCAGGATTCAGAAATTTTTCCGCGTTATCGCTCGTTTCTATTCCCCGATAAAAAAGGAGATGTCTCAAAATCTCCGGATATGATTTCATTTCCTCTTTCGCGTTCTCCGGTATATCTTTTCTTACAGAATATTTTTTCATAAAGTGGATTATATCACGCCTTAATTTAAGTTCTGAATTATAATGTCTGAAAAAATAAAATCCTGCGAATTTAAGATAATTCGCAGGATTTGAAAAACTCCACTAAGGGAACATTACGCCACCATATCCTCTTTGCTCTCCGCTCTCTTTTTTCTTTTCTGTTTCAAATTCTACGACAAAAATAAAAGCGGTAATTTTTTTCGGAATTAGTTTTTTGATAATCGTGAATCTTGTTGGGTATGCTAACGACTCCGCGCTATCATAATTTTTCGGTCCTTCTTCATCGGCGAAGAATGAACGGGTAGAGGGGGAAAAATTGGTAAAATAATCGCTACTAATATCATGACCGCTACAACTACCCGAAGGGTAAAGTCGTTTACTGGGGACAAACCCCTCGCAACGACTGACTCGTATCGCCCGTTGCGCCTTATCACACAGGATTATTGCCCCTTCTTCCAATCCTCTTAATAGATTCCTTTTCCCAAGGAGGAGTGTTTTGAGAGCATTTGCGCTGATGTCATCACTTTTTACCATGTTTAGTTTTTTTGCGACCGTATGATCATCGTCTTCGAATGTAAGACACGAAATATTGTTATTAACTAGTTCAACCATTTTCCCTAGCGACAATTTTTTCAAAGACATATATTTTTTCAAAGACAACTTATCATCATCGTCATTAGGATTAAGGAAAACGGCATTTCTAATAATTGCAATTTTTTTATCCTTAAAACATTTATTGTCGGGTATTCCCAGTTGGTAATTTTTATTGCTCCAAAAATCAATATTCAATTTATAAATAACATTTTTTTTAAATTTCAAAACTAGTTTTTTTGTAGCCCCCATGTTAATGAGCCCCTTTCTTTTTCTAAAAAGTTTTTAAGTTAATATCACATTCTGTTGAAAGATTACACCAAGGAATGAAATTAAAACAATACTTCTTGATAATTACTGGAAAATGCTTTATTTGCGACCTATTTTAGCTTAAAACTTGACAAGAAACTTGTCATAAGTATAATGAATGACAATAAAGTCTAAAAATATGTTTAATAAAGAGGCTGTAAAATTACTGGGATTATCTAAAAAGGAGGATAGGATAATTAAATTTATTGGCGCGGTTCCCCATTCCACCGTTACAAATATCGCCATGGAAACAAAAATTCCAAGAACTACTGTTCATTTTTTATTGAAAAAAATGGCTAAAAGAGGGCTGGCCGAAAGGATTGCCGTAAGCGGCCATTATGAATGGAAGGTTTTTTCTCAGACCGATTTTTCCCAAAAGTTAAGAAGGCTACTGTCGGATTTTGAGGTCAAGACAGACATATTAGGAGGCATTGAGGGGCAAGGCATTGGAGTAGAGATATACAGCGGGAAGGAAAAAGTCAAAGAAATATACAAAAACATTCTAAAAGCGGGAAAAAACGAAAGGGTTTATGTCATTCAAGGAAATAAGTCGGCCAAGAGAGCGCTTGAAAAAATAGAGAAGAAGTATTTCTTTAATTTTCACAAAGCATTTAAGAAAAAGGGTATTATTATGGAAGGAGTGATTGGCGAAAGCACTTTGGATATTTTTAAAAATTTGGCGATAGACGAATTGAAATCCCATGCTGACAGGCTTATTATCACCCACATTGTTCCCGATCAGTTTGTTGACTTTGACATAGATATAATCATTTATGGCAATTATGTTTTCATCGTTAATGTTGAAGAAGAAAAAATAATTTTTATAAAAAACAACTCTATCATTCAGGCTCTCAAAAAATTATTCGCTTTTATTCAGGATAATTCTAAAAAAATAGACCTTAATGCTTATATTAAACAGATAATTGAGAATAAAACTTTAAACAGTCGTTATTCCAATAGCTTTGTCGTCAACTCCGGCTGATAGTATTTGTTTATTATAGTTTTGTCGGAGGAGACTTCGGTTATTTTTTTATTTTCCACTGTCGCCTTGAGCACCAGCCCCTCCATCGTCTCTTTTGAGAAATGCTGGTCAAAGACGAAATTACCCAGACTGTAAGCTATGTATTTATCTTTGTATTTTTCTATCGGCTCCACCACATGAGGATGATGTCCGACGACCAAATCGGCTCCATAGTCAACGGCTTTATGGGCAATATTTTTCTGATAAGCGTTTGGCTCTGTTTTGTATTCTTCGCCGAAATGGAAAGATGCAATTACGATATCATTTTCAGACTCGGCTTTCTCAATTCCCAACTTCAGTTTTTCATCGGAAATAATAGCAATTCCGGCGGCACTGTCTGTCGCCTCAAGATATCCTTTGCCGAACTCGCTGAAAGAAAGGTAAGCAATTCTAGTATCGCCGACCAAAATAATTTTCGGCTCATAGGCTTCGTCTTTATTTTTACCTCCACCGGAATAAACTATCCCCGCATCTTTCAAATTTTGAAAAGTGTCTTTAATTGCGACTTTTCCCCAATCGCCCATATGATTGTTGGCGACTGATAAAATATCAAACCCCGCTTCTTTTAGAGATTTCGCGGAACGCGGATCCATGCGGAATGAATAAATTGACCCGGATAAAGTTCCTTTATCAGAAATAGGCCCCTCTAGATTCCCGAATAAAATATCAAAACTGTTGAGATAATCTTTTATTTTTTCAAAGGCGAAAATATAATCACCATTGCCATATTTCTCTACGCTGTTTTTCATTCCGCGATCAAGCATTATGTCTCCGACGAATCCGAGGTAAATTTTTTTCGACACCGAATCAGCCGATTTTGTTTCATCAAATTGTTTCAAAGCGACAAGCCCCGCGATCTGTTTCTCTTTCTGCGACTCGCTGTTTCTGACAATAATCAAATTGCTGTCGGCGAGGCGCGGTCCGTATTTGCCGGCAAACAATAAAACAAAAATCAGAGCCGTGAACTTCAAGAAAAAAAAGAAACCTCTTTTGTCAAAATTAGATTCTTCCATAATTTGTTTAGAGATTTTTATAATTAACATTTTATCATATAATGTGTTTATGGACGAATGCATATTCTGCAAAATAATAAAAGGAACGATACCGGTGGCTAAGATATATGAGGATGATGAGATACTCGCTTTTTTAGACATTAAGCCTGTGAATCACGGACACGCGCTTGTCATACCCAAGAAACATTACGAAAAAATGGAAAGCGCTCCGGACGAGGTTGTGGCAGATGTTTTTATCGGCGCAAAAAAATTGATGGGGGTCATTAAAGAAGCGGTATCCGCCGATTTCGTCGTTCTTTCAGTTGTCGGAATAGATGTTCCCCACTTTCATGTCCATCTCATTCCCCGATACTTCAACGACAAAATGCCCGTCTTCTGGCCGAGGAAAGAATACAAAGAAGGAGAGAAAGAAATAGTGGCGGAGAAAATAAAGAAATTTTTATGAGGTCAGTATTTGTAAACAAATATCGCCGAAAAGCTTGAAAGCTTTTCGGCGATTTAATAAAAGTCAATGAATTAAATTTAGAATTTTAGAACTTATTGAGCAGGCAATGCCCGTTCAAAAAAATTAAAAAGGTTTTGCCCAAAGACTTTTTCCGAAGTCCCCACCGGGAAATATGGCAGGCAAAATTTGTACAATTTTTCAAGCATATCCGGTCCCATAACTGAAAGTGGGTTTTCCGGAAATCTGGCGCCCTGTGTCCCAAGCGGATCCAGTTTTTTTGACATTACTTGGAACTGTTTCCGAGCTTCCTCTGTATCGCGAGTGATATACAAATCATCACTACCAACACACACCGAGTCTTGTCCGCACAAACTAATGGCGTGAGCAAGGTGGTCTTTAAAAGGAAAAACAGAATTGTCACACTCGTGGTTAGTGAATGTGAGTGTTGAAATTCCAACAATTCCCCCTAGCTCCACTACCCTCTTAAAAACATCATCAGGCAAATTCCGGAAATGATGATACCGGGAATAACATCCTCCATGAGAGGCCATTATTTTAGGCGTGTAACTACTTTCCTTGGCATAACTTATAATATCCCTAGCCATTTTATGACTAGAGTGGGATAAATCAACAATTATCCTATCACAAGCGCAATCTCTGATAAAACGGTATCCCTCATTGGACAACCCGAAATCAGAATTAAACCAACCGCTTCCTAAAATATTTTGCTCATCATAACAGGGAGCAATTATTCTGACCCCAGCCTCTTTCAGTTTTAGAACACTTTCGCACTCTACCATGTCTTTGGGAGTATTTTGCATCCCCAATATAACAGCCACTTTTTTATCGACTACAGCCGATGAGAGGTCTTTCTGATTCGTAATCAACCTTAATCGTGGCTGACTTAGAATCATTTTTTTAAACTTCTCAATCTCTTTCAGAGTTTCCTCCATTGTGTCTACCCACGGCGGAACCGCCGTAAGATGAACTAAATCAAGTTTC
This sequence comes from Patescibacteria group bacterium, assembly GCA_038078215.1. Taxonomy (GTDB): domain Bacteria; phylum Patescibacteriota; class Minisyncoccia; order Phycocordibacterales; family GWA1-40-21; genus GWA1-40-21. The sequence continues at coordinate 5,706 of JBBUED010000014.1, forward strand.
AGTTCTTTCTCAACAGTAATCGGACCGCCTCTACCGCCAAGAAATCCCAAAGAATCTCCGTAAAACATAATGACCTCCTTTTCCAATTTTTCTAAAATCTCAATGAACTATTCGGAACATTCCGAATTAAAACTAATAAAGCATAAAATAGCCGAAAGGTCAAATTTTTTTCACAACTCTCTCACTTAGAACAACTAGAACGTTTAGAACATTTCCCTCAACTAGAACTCGCTTCCAGCGCCTCTATTCCCGATAGAGTTTCATTCGCCAAGAAATCAAGCATCGCTCCGCCGCCGGTGGAGATAAAAGAAAATTTATTTTCCAGATTCATTTTGGATACGACAGCCAGAGTATCGCCTCCCCCGATTATTGACTTCGCGCGGCATCTCGCAATCGTTCGCGCGAGTTCCACAGTCCCCTCTCTGAAGCCTTTTTCATAATCGCCAAGAGGGCCGTTCCAGAGGACAAATTTTGACGAGGCCAATTTTTTCTCCAACATTAAAATTGTTTCCGGTCCGTCATCTAAAATTTTATCTTCTTTCAGCACTTGACTCGGCCTTTTTATAAAAACGCCTTGGTTATTTTTTACCACAACATCAACCGGCAAAAGCAGTTTGTCTGAATTCAGTATTTTTTCCAAATTGAATTTTTTGACTGATAAGACTGACAATCCAATTTCATAATTTTTATCTTTGAAAAAATCATTCGCCAAGGCGCCTCCGACAAATACGAAGTCAGCCAGTTTGAGGAATTTTTCAATGAGCGGCATCTTTGTCTCAAACTTGGCTCCGCCCAATATGAATAAAAAAGGATGTTCCGGATTGAACGCGCTGGACAAATTCATAACTTCCTCTTCAAACAAAATTCCGGCATAGCTAGGCAGAAATTTCGGCACCCCGATTATGGAAGCGTGATTTCTGTGTGATACTGAAAAAGCATCGTTCACATAAATTTCTCCAAGCGAGGCCAGTTGTCTGGCAAAATGTTCCGAATTTTTCTCCTCACCCTCGTAAATTCTCAAGTTTTCTAAAAGAATAAAATCGCCTTCGCTCATCCTATCTATCGCGTTTTTAGTTTCTTCGCTGAAATAGTCTTTAAAAAATGCGACATTGAAAAATTTGGACAAGTATTCATAAACTGGTTTTAAAGATTTTGTTTCCGCGCTTTCTATGTGGCTTATTATTATGGTTTTGGCGCCGTTACCGCGCAGGAAATTCAGGGTGGACAAAGATTTCTTGATTCGAAAATCATCTCTTAATGTTCCGCCAACGATAGGAATGTTTAGGTCAAGCCGCAACAACACTTTCCTGCCTCTCAAATTTTCAATATCTTTGATAGTTTTAAAATTCATAATTAAATTTTGAAAGCCTAGATATTTTCCACTGATTTCAATATTTCACTGAAGCTTTCAGGCTTTAGACTTTGATGTCCGACGAGGAGTCCATTCACTCCCCCGTCTTTGATTATGTCGCTGGCATTTTCCCCTCCCACCGAACCTCCGTACAAAATCGGCACAGCGACAGCAATTTCGTTCCCATAGATTTCAGACAGAATCTTTTTTATGTAGATTGCCGTTTCGCGAATATCCGCCGGAAGCATGGCATCCGCGTCCTTCTTGCCTATAGCCCAAATTGGCTCATAAGCGATGATTAAATTCCGCAAAAATCTTTTCTGAACTTTATTCAATGAATTGCGAATTTCATCCCTCAAAAAAGCCAGATAATTGCCCTGCTCATCGCGGATTTTTTCTCCCACGCAGACGACCGCTTTTAATCCAGTTTTTAAGCAAGCCAGCGTCTTTTTGCTGACCATTTCGTCGGTTTCGCCAAGAGCTCTTCTCTCGGAATGGCCTAAAATCACATAAGCGCCGCCATAATTTTTAATCATTTCCGGACTCACTTCCCCTGTGAAAGAGCCTTCAATTTCCCAAAAAGAATTTTGCGCGCCAAAAAAAAGATTCGCCGACTTCCCGATTTTTTTTTGGATATTATTGAAATAAACAAATGGCGGACACACAACCACTTGAGTTTTTTTAAGTTTCGCAACCGTCTTTTTCACTCCATTTAAAATACCCACCGCCTCTTTAGTCGAAAACGGATTCATCTTCCAATTCGCGATTATTATTTTTTTCATCGCCTAATTATAACAGATTTACGGACACGAATTATCTTTCAATGAAAAACTACTCCGTCTCTTTCCAGTTATCTATGGAGTAGCCGCCTGACGGGCCGGAAGTAAAAAGCAAATTGGCCAAGCCTGATTTGTAAATCACTTGGGCGGAGTTGCTTAATCTTATTTTATAAGCCGAGACTTCTCTTAAACTGATATTGTTTTTGAGATGAACTTCTCCGTGTCCGGCGTAGACCAACACTTCGCCCGACATACTGTTTTCCGCCGTTAGGGCTTTTTCCGAACCGCCGCCTTGAGCGCTGTTATTTTGGGAAATAAATAAAATATAAGAACCCTCCGTGCCGGAATTTTGGAATTCGGTGCTGTTGGCCAGCTCTATTTTACTGCTGGTTGTTCTGTCAGCGGGATTATCGGCAATCACCGCTACGCTGTTCGCGCCAAGCGAGGAGGCTAGTTTTATCGTCGGAGAATTATCTATTTCTATGTTTCCATTCACCCAGACCGGACCGGCGATTATTACCGTCGGACTGCCGGAAATTTCCAAATTACAGTTTATTTTTACCGGCCCGATGGTGGCGTTGGAATTTATTCTGTAAGGGCAAGGCGAACTTATGACGGAAACAGCAGCGGCGGTTTTCCAATCCTCTATCATTGCATCAGTTATTGGCAGACTGCTTGCCTCTTGATCGGGACTGTTCGGGTACTCAACCCCGCCCACCGTTGTGTTGGAAATAGTCGTATAGTAAGCGTCTTTATCAATGTCGGAATTGGAAATGGAGTGGGCGTAAACTGTACCAGTAGTGTGAGAGCCGTTTACCGATCCTGACGATCCGGTCGAAATGACATCGCCCTTCACTATGTTTAAATTCTGACCGACAACCGGTCCGTTGGAAAAAATATTTCCTATCACTTGCGAACTGTTTTCCATTACAATTCCACCTTCGCCGACCTGAACCCCGTAATGGAAAGACACGCCGTCTCCAGTAATCAATATTGTCTTAATTCTTCTTATAAGATTGGAGGCATTGCCGGTTGTTGTCACTTCTTTGACACCGGCATTGTCAACTACGGCTGATGAAGCGGTGTAGCCGTCTAAAGTCAAATTTTCCGCGCTATCGTAATCTTTTGATTTGATAATTCTATAAGAAACATCCTCCACTCCAGCCTCCGAAACAAAATAAGAAGCTTTGCTCTTGATGAGATTCTGCGCCGCTTTCCTGTCGGTGATGACGGGACCGCTTGAGCCGATGACTATAATTACAGAAATAATGAGGAAGAAAAGAACGGCGATTAAAAGAGCAGCTCCTTTTTGGGGTTTTAAATTTTTTCGGCGGGCGATTTTGTTAATTTTGTTTTTCATTTTTTTAATAATCAATAACCGCCTCGGAGCAGTATAGTATTGTAAAAATTGCCGCTTTTTGAAATTCCTCCACGCGTCGCGTTTAGTCCAAGCTCGGCCTTCACCGCGCTTGATTTAGGATTTGAAAGCGAACGGACGACGAAATTCGTCACCTCGGTACTGCTTGAAGTAAGCGCTCCCATAGCCACCCCTCCCTCTTTAATTTTGAGTGCGCCGTTTTCCACATAAAATTCCACGGTAGTGTCCGCGCCACCCGAGTCTTTAGTCAGAAGAGTAAGACGTCCAGGATTTACGCCAAGAGAACTTTGCGCCGCGTTAATACCGCGCGCCGCCCTGATTTCCCTCGTCATTCTTTCCAAGAGAGAGGCCGCGGAGGAGTTAAGGTCTCTAGCCACTCTGAATTCGGCAAAAGACCTTATCGTTGAAAAGGTGGCGTTAATCGTCACGATAGTCAAAACGCTTAAGATTGCGGCGTATATGATCATTTCTATAAGCGAAAATCCTTTTTTAAAATATTTTTGTTTTGCCATTTTCTCAAAAGATATTAGTGATGTAAGTTGAAATAGATTTGGTCGTAGTGCCGTTTCTGCCGAGCCACGAGACCGAAACAGTCGCTTTTTTGGTGTCTGGGTCGTCTGTTCCGCCGGAGGAAACGATATCGTCGTTAACATCGCGGGGCACATTATCTATAGTCAATTTTCTTTCAAAAACTCCGTCAACAAAAACATTGGCAGAAGTTGTCGCCCATTTTGTTCCGTCAAACTGGAAAAAATAAGAAGTTCCAGCGGTTAGCCCCGAAATATTAACCCAGCTTGTATCGCGGAAGAATTTCACGGCCTCTATCCCCTCTTCCAAAAGAAAGCTTGCCTGAACCGTCTTTCCGCTATCTTGGCTTAATTGCAAAGATTTTTGAAAGTAGGTTGATATGGCGATAAGAGAAACCGTCAAAATTGTTGACCCGATGATGATTTCAACAAGGCCGAATCCTTTTGAAAAAGGCTTTTTTGAAATTTTTTGTGAAGATCTCATTTAAAGAAGAAAAATTTAATTAAAATTATTATATCAGCAATATAGTATAATTAACAAACATCCTATGACCCTAGAACAATTAAAAAGACAATATTTGGAGCATTTGGAAATTGAGAAAGGCAGGAGTCTTAAAACTATCGCGAATTACGACCGTTATTTGACTCGATTTTTCACTTTTTCAAAACTCAATGACCCGAAAGACATTACCGATGATATCTTAAGAGAATACCGCTTATGGCTCAATCGCCAATTCTCGCGAGAGATAATTGACGGTCGCAAGGAAAATTTGAAGAAAAATACCCAGAACTATCACTTGATTGCCCTTCGTTCTTTTCTTAAATATATTATACGGCGAGGCATTAAGACTTTGCCGCCGGAGCGGATTGAACTGGCGAAAATCGGAGAAAGGTCGCTTGACTTAATAACGCCGGAAGAACTTAGCCGATTAATTAACGCCCCAGATACAAGCCATCTAAAAGGATTAAGAGACCGCGCAATTTTAGAATTATTTTTTTCCACAGGTCTTCGAGTCTCCGAACTCTGTTCCCTTCCAAGAGATATAAGCTTGAAAACGGATGAATTTTCCATCCGAGGGAAAGGCGAAAAAATCAGAGTTGTTTTTATTTCCGACGACGCTAAAACCGCCATAAAAAATTACTTAGACAAAAGAAAAGATATGGACGACGCCCTTTTTGTTAGCATTTCTCCCTACAACCCCTCCTCATCGGCGGGCGGGCTACAACCTAAAACCCATAACCTAAGACTGACCCCTCGGTCAATAGAAAGAATCGTCAAATATTACGCCATCAAAGCCGGAATTTCCAAAAAAGTCACCCCCCACGTCATCCGCCACTGCTTTGCCACCGACCTGCTCTCCAACGGCGCCGACCTCCGCTCCGTCCAAGCCCTCCTCGGCCACTCCAACATCACCACTACCCAAATCTACACCCATGTGACAGATAAGCAGTTAAGGGATGTTCACAAAAATTTTCACGGCAAAGGGAGGAAATAAAAAAGCCAAACAGTTCTGTCTGTTTGGCTTTGTAAACCATTTGGGAATTCTGTTGCCGAGATTCCCTTTTTATCTCGTACCACCGAACCAACTCCCAGGTGGAACTTGTTTGTATAATTTCTTGTAAAAACATCTATATCCTTGGTTTTTACAAGAAAAAGCTACCGAATTTTCGTCGTTGACAGCCACTACCGTTCTGTCTTGCAGGCAAGGATGCTTCTCTAATAAAGCCAATAATTCTTTTGTGTATATTGGCCTCATTTTCATTTCATCAAAAAATTTTTTAATTTTTGATGTTTCTATTATTTCTTTGGTTTGAAACAATAGAATTTCCCTATTTCTTTTCCCTGTAATCCCAACAGGAAAAAAGTCACAACGGGAGGGACTGTAGTTTTGTCTACCACCATCGTACATCCGCAACATCACATCTTCAACCTTGTCGTCGTAATTTACGACGACAAGGTATGTTTCCTTTTCCATCTTTCTGCCCCCCAAAAAAGTTTTTCAGATTCCCAAATAAATTAATTTTTTCAAGGTACTAACAAAATAATACACCTTTTATTCATTTTGTCAAGCATTTTTGGCAATGTCCACACACATATGGCGGTTTTTGCCCCGAAGCGTTAGCTTGGGAGAATGT
>JBBUED010000015.1:0-993 GCA_038078215.1 Patescibacteria group bacterium
CGCGGATGAAGCCGTGGCCGATGCGGCGGAAGAGGAGGATGAGGTGACGGTTCTGGTTGAAGCGCCGCCTCCGCCGCCGCCACTACCGCTCGCACCCGCACAGGTGTCTGAACTTGGAGTTATTGTTACTGTGGTTGCCGTCCCTCCCGCTGTCATGGCGACTGTAACCAATGATTGGGAAGCGTTGCAAGTCTGTCCAGTGGTATATTGGGTAGGACTTACGGTAAAAGCCTTTCTATCAGCAGAAGCGACAGTGAAAGTTGAACCTGCGGACAGTTGAATTGAAAAACTTGACGCGCCGACCTCAATTGAATCAAAATTTGCCGTGCCGCTAACCACTAAATTGTAACCTCCCACGCTTATAACGGACGATTCGGACATAGTGACATCCAGCGCGGCAAAGGCTAAAGCGGGAGTGATTAGAAAGGATAGCAAAGCTGTTAAATAAATTTTCATAATTTTATGTTTACCTTTGCTAATTGCTAAATTATCTTATGCCGAAGAAATTCAAACTTATAGGTCCGATGGTAGCGCTAGCAGCTATTAAACCGAGGTTAGCAACTTGAATATTTATTGTTCCGCTGGCTGTTGACGAAGCTGATTGCACAACAAGGTCGGCATTCAAAGAACTGGTAGCCTGCACAAAAACTCTGTGCGATGTTGTTATGCCTGTCGCTCCGGTGCAATTAAAGTAAGCCGTAGTGGAAGCGGTAACTGCGGCGGAGTTGGCTATATTGCAATAACCAAAAGCAATTCCAGTAATAGCGGTGCTACTGTTAGCCAAAGTCAAAGAACCATTAGTTGAAATATTGCCGGCGGCCGTAGTGGTTGCGTTTCCGCCAATCCACAACTCTCCGCTGGCTGACACATTAGTCGTGGAAGCGTTGGCTAAGGTAGTTAGGCCGGTAACATTAAGGGTGCTCTTTGTGGAAATGGCTCCGGCGGCCGTAGTGGTTGCGTTTCCGCCAATCCACAACTCTCCGCTGGCTGACA
>JBBUED010000015.1:1093-1709 GCA_038078215.1 Patescibacteria group bacterium
CATTAGTCGTGGAAGCGTTGGCTAAGGTAGACAATCCAACAGCTGTTAAAGTTCCAAGGGTGGCAAAGTTGCCGTTCGTAGCGGTAGTAGTGGCAAAGCCATTCACAGCCAAATCACCATTCCCTGAAATGGCTCCAACAGCGCTGATTGTCGCCCCTGAACCTGATCCGGCTGTATAACCTCCTCCAATATCAGAGGAAGTTAAAATTGAATTGCCGGTCACAGTCAAAGTCCCTCCTGTCTCAATATTCGTACTTATTGTCGTTGCGGCATATGTAACCGCAAAAACAAATGCAAATGACACAATTACCGACAAAGCGACGGAAAAAATTTTTTTGATTTTCATAGACTATTTAAACTCCGTAAAATAAATTATTGTTTTTCAAAAATTTTAAATTTTTGATTTAATTTTACTAGAATAAATTTTAAATTATTAATAATAAAAAATAATAAAATCGACAAGTTAAGTTTTCACTTAATTTACTTTATTTTAGACCTTTTTATTATTTAATACAATTTCTACCCTGTGGATAACTCTAGATCGCACTTCTCAAAACAGCTAACCTAAAATCAAGCAAATAAAAACTTGTGGACACCGAGTGTCCACAAGTTTTTT
>JBBUED010000016.1:0-12205 GCA_038078215.1 Patescibacteria group bacterium
ACGCGAACCCGCGACATTTCACGGAGCGACGGCCAGCAGGACGGAGCGGAGTGAAGTCGGCTTTTGATTTTGCGAGGAGTGAGGGTAAAAACGCCAGTATTTAAGCGTGATGTTGCTGAATCTACCCCTTCAAGCCGAGACCGAGCGAGTGAAGGGGTGCGTGAAGGGGTAATTATCCCGAATTCTTGGTAAAATAGCTTCGTACATCAGCGTATAATCTCACCAACAACAAACAAGTTTCAGCTTTTCCAATTTTTTGATGGGCTTCCGCAACGGAAGCCCATTGTTTGGAAAATAAAATTCCCTTCAATCTTCTTATGATGCCCCTGGCAGGAATCGAACCCACATCAACGCCTTAGAAGAGCGCTGCTCTATCCATTGAGCTACAAGGGCATTAACTATATATAACAATATTAAAGAGAAGGGTCAACAACTTCCTGTTTATTCGTCCTGGCTTCTTGAAACGATTGATTTTTGGCCGCGTAAAATCCGATTATCTTCTTAAGCTCGGAGCGATTTATGGTTTCAACGGGCAATTCGTTCCCGCGAGAGGTCGTAAAAAAACTTCCGCTGTTAATTTTCCCGTGCAGATACAAACCGAACGCGGTTATGACAAAAACAATCAAAGCAAAGACAGCTAAAATAATATTCCAGTCGCGACGCGGATTTATTTCTTCAGCTTCGGCGGACTTGTATCCGTTTCCGAAAAATTTAACGGCAATTTTTTTCAATTCAAAATTTTTAAACATAAAACATACGCGATTAATCAGCCTTAGCTGCCGCTTCCGACTGATTTTTTATTTTCAATACGCCAAAACTGAAAGCTCCGCTCCAATAAGAAGACACCCTCTTTTTTTCACGATCGGAGTCTGAACCGTCCGAAATTTTTTCCAGTTTCACGCTTTCAAATGAAATTTTGTAAGGCATATTCTCCAGTAAGCTTAACAGACGCATCGTGTCGCCCCAAGAACCTTCGGTTCTTAAAGAAAGTCGGAATAATTCAGTGCTGCTGGCCTTGTTATTTTTCAAAGCTTCAACTCCCACCGACTCGGTTTCGAGCTTTATGCCGGCTATTCCGCCCAAAGACTCCACCGTCTCTATGAAATCAACCGTGCCGTTCGGCTGGATAAAAAATCCGGCGATTTGTTCCCTCTCTTTCTTTGTGTCGTTCATAAGATTTTTTATTGACCTCAATGATTCTTCCGTATCAGCCGCTGACTCAATCTTAATCAAGCGCGCGGAAACATTCTTGTCTATGCTCTTAATGCTCGCGAATAAATAAAAAGAGGCCCCGAAAACGATCAAATTCAGGACGACCAGAAAAACGATGTTTTTTATTGCGTTTGACATAAATTAAATGGCTGTATTCAGAGTAATGTTAAAATCTATGTCGGAAATTTTCGTAAAGTTCGAAATCGGAAGGTCAACGCCGTTGAATTCTTTTTCCGCCCTCAGACTCTCCGCGAACGATTTAAGAAGCTCCCTGTTTTTAGATGTTCCTCTCAAGGAAATTCGATATTGTCCGTTTTTGGAATGATTCATTGATATGCCGTCAATTTTTACTCCTGAATTTTTTTTGCTTATGATTTTGACAATTGAGTCCTGCATTGAAAATTTGCCGTCCGCAGGCTTTAATAAAGCGAGCATTTCTTTTGAATTCCTAACGGCAACCAGCAAGTCTTCGCCGAGAGCGGCACTGGCGGACTTTTTATTTTCAAACCCTTGACTGACGGAATTTTTCTTCACGGACGACAGAAAATAAGAAGGCAAGAGTGAAACTAAAAATAAGATTCCCGCCGTCAATGAGAATGAGAGCGCCACGACTGAAAGCCTAAGAAAGTATTCTTTCTTAATGGATTTTTTCTGGGCATTTGGCAATAATTCAAGCATATTTTTATATATAAACTTGGGATCGCGAAACATAAAAATTTACAGGTCTATTGAGCAAAAACATCTTAAAAAAACAAAGAGTTTTTGCGACCCCGGGACCCTGAATTTTTGCGTTTCGCAATTCATAAATATAAATGTTAATTGTTTGTGTCTTGCGGCATCGCTAGTCCTATTGCTACGGCGAAATTCAACGAATCCAAGAAACTAATCTCCGGCAATCTGTCGTTCAACGAGAAAGCGTTGACCCAGACTTCGGCCGTTTCCACTTCAATCTTCAGGCTCTGCGAAAGATATTCTTTGAGTCCGGCAATCGCCGCATCCTTTCCGCACAATATTATCTTGCTGATTTTGCCGCCCGATTCTCCGCCCGAATCATTTTTGGCGAGCCAGTATGTGTAAAATTTGCTGATCTCGTCTTTAATGACCGAAACGATGTTGGCCAAAGAGAAGAATATGGCCACGCTTTCTTTATTCTCGGCGTATAATTTATCATTTTTTATTTTCTCCGCCTCCTTGAACGAAACTGAAAAGTTTTTCTGCAAAGCTTCGGTTATCAGATTGCCGCCCATCGCAAAAGCCGATGTGAATCTGACTACTCCGTTTCGGATCAAAGTAACCACGGTAACGCGGTCTCTTATGTTTATAATCATCACCGACCCTTCGCTCCCTTGCTTTATCGCCGAACGGGCGAGCGCCATTGATTCAACTTCAAAGGAAACGACGACCATGCCTGACTTCTCCAATACTTCCGCGTAGCTTTCCGCAATCCGTTTCGGAACGACTGAAACGACAACATCCAGATGGTCGCTCTCCTTATGGTCCTTGCTGATTACGCTATAATCAAAAAGAGCTTCGTCGGCGCGCACTGGCACATTCTCTTCAAGCCGAAATTCTATAGTCTGACGAATTTCGCTATTCTCCACTTTAGGAATCTCCGTCTTAAAAAAATAGGCCTTTTCCTCCGGCAAAGATACTTTGACGAAATTCAAGCGGTATTTTCGCTTAATAGACGAGAGAATTTTTATGAGTTCGTCTTTTTTATTTATCTCTCCGGAAACAATCACTCCTTGCGGGAGTTTCTCTTCTCCGAAGAGCGTCGGAATCAGCCCGTCTTTGCTTTTTGCAAATTCCATAAAACGAATGGCTTGATCCGATATGTCCAGTCCCGCCGCCGACATTTCCAGATAGCTCGGCGGGGTCAATATGGAAGAAAATTTATTTTTAAATGACATAGTGAAAATCCGCTCCGGACCGAGCGCCGCGGCAAGGCGGCGCTCGACCTTGAATTCGCGTCCATTATAGCAAGATTCCAGCGATAAACCAATTCATTTATGTAAGTTTATCAAGTTATAAAGTTTATAAAGTAAGAATTAAGACCCCTACTCCATTTTGTCAACTCGTCTCTTGTATTTTTCTCTGTCGGAGAATGGGGTGGAGAGCCAAGCGGAGACGATTTTTTTAGCAAGGTCAAAATCAACTTCATTGGCGGGCAAGGACAAGACATTAGTGTCATCGTGCTCGCGTGATTGTTTGGCGGTTTCTATGTCGTCAGCAAGGGCGGAACGAACTCCTTTAAATTTATTGGCGGTGATGTCCACGCCAACGCCGGAACCGCAGATTAAAATGCCTTTGTCTTTTTCCGGATTTTGCGAAACTTTTTCGGCCACGAGCTTGGCAAAGTCGGTGTAATCATCATCGGTGTCGTGTTTAAAATTTCCCATATCCTCAAAATCATACCCGCTTTCCGTCAGGAATTTTTTAATCTCTTCTTTTAAATTATAACCGCGATGATCGGCGCCTAGGTAAATCATCCAAGCATTATATCTTTTTAGACAAAAAAATACAGCGCGCTTGAACCCGCAAGTAGAATGGGGTGATAGTATCACCTGCGGTTTCAAAAGCGCGCTGTTTGTTTAATGGAGAAAGTAACGGTCAATATCTTCTGGGGTGTCTTCCTGTGCCGGTAGATGTTCGGAAAGTTTGTATCCATCGAGTGTTTTATCGCTAATGAGCAATTCATCACTGCAAACTTCTTCCTTATTCGCTATAGTCAATTTATAATCTGAAACCGCATCCTCTTGCGGCGTTGCCTTTATTGACAACAAGTGATTTGGCAGATTTTTAATAATTTGAATGACCGTATGGCGGGCCTCGTCTTTATTGAACCCCTTTCGTATGCAATCAGATATTTTTTCGTGTATCGTGTTTTCATTTCTCTCAATAAAACAATTTTGAACATCATCTTTGATTTTTTGCTTATCTTCCATATTTATCATTTTCCCCTCCTTTTATAATTTTCTAAAATGGGTTAGTTTTCATCTGCGCTCAGTCTTCATCCGGGAAAAGCGTAGCAAGCCCAAGTGAATGTTTGACGAGTATGTCATTCGCTAAATTCAGCTTATAATCTGAAATGGTATCCTCGTTTGCCTTTATCGGCGACAATTTGATTTCCTCTTTATATCTTCTCTTGTTTACAAAGCTGTTTTCCAAACGGCTTTTGCAAATTTGCATCATATTTCTGATTACTTTTTCATAAACCTCAATATATTCTGAAGATGTTAACCCTTTTTTAATGCAAACAGAGGTTATATTATTTAAAAAACCCAGCTTGTCGTTTGCCTTCACGGTCTCTTCTTTAACTATGTTTTCTATATGAATTTTACGATTATAATTCATTTTTACCCTCCCAAAATTATGTTAATGACAATGATATAAATTACAAAAAACTTCTGCTTATATTCATACACCAAAAAAGAAATTTGCGCAATTTTTTTGCGACAGACAAATTTGCTTGGACAAGGATGTTATAACTGCTAATATTTGCGATATGTGCGGAATAGTCGGCTATATAGGGAAAGAAGAGGCGTTGCCTATTTTAATCAGCGGGTTAAAAGCGCTTGAATATCGCGGGTATGATTCCGCGGGTGTTGCCGTGTTTTCAAAAAATGGAGTTAAAGAGAAGAAAAGTGTCGGGCAAGTTGAAGTTCTGGAGAATGTTTTAAGCAAAACAGCTGACTTTAGGGGAAACTTAGGGATAGCTCACACACGATGGGCGACGCACGGCGCGCCGAGCGAAGCAAACGCTCATCCTCACAGTGATTGTTCAAGGAGAGTTTTTCTCGTCCATAACGGCATCATTGAAAATTATAAAGAATTAAAAAATTATCTTTCGGAACGCGGACACGCTTTCAAGTCCGAAACTGACACTGAATCCGTAGCCCATCTCATTGAGGATTTTTTGAAAGACGGCAAGGATTTTAAAACGGGTCTTTTTGACGCTCTGAAAATGATAAAGGGGGCATACGCTTTTGCTATCGTTGACGCGAATAATCCCGAAATATTGTATGCCACAAGGCTCTCAAGCCCTCTTGTCATCGGGGTCGGAAAGGGTGAAAATTTTTTAGCCTCGGACCCGTCCGCCATTATCGGAAGCACGAGAAATTTTGTTTATTTAAAAGATGGCGAGCTCGCGGAAATTACGCGGGATAAAATAAATATTTCCAATATGGAAAAACAGCCCACTCCGATTGAGATTGTTCGTTTGGAATGGAATCTGGAGCAAGCTCAAAAAGGAGACTTCCCTCACTTTATGCTCAAGGAGATTTTTGAAGGACCGGAGGTTGTCCGTTCCGCTTTTAGAGGAAGAATTAAAGTTGGAGAAAATTCAGTGAAACTTGGCGGATTAGAACAAGTTTCTGATAAGTTCAAGAAAATAAAACGGCTGATCATATTGGCTTGCGGCACATCTTATTACGCGGGTCTTGTCGGAGAATATCTTTTTGAAGAAATTGCCAAATTGCCAACGGAGGTGCATTTCGCTTCCGAATTCAGATACCGCGAAGAGCCTTTTGAAGAAGGGACGGCGGTTTTGGCTATTTCCCAATCGGGAGAAACCGCCGACACGCTTGCCGCGCTTCGCAAAGCGAAGGAGAAAGGTTTGCTCACTCTGGGAATTGTCAACACCGTCGGCTCAACCATCGCCAGAGAAACTAACGCCGGAGTTTATAACCATGCCGGTCCCGAGATTGGCGTAGCGTCAACTAAGGCATTTTTGTCTCAAATCACCGTCCTTGTTTTGATGGCGATATACCTTTCTAAAAATAAAAACTCTCTAACTGAAGATTTAATGAAAGAACTCCAAAAAATTCCCGAAAAAATTGAAAAGATCTTGCTTCAGGCATCAGTCATCGAAAAGCTCGCTATTAAATATAAGGACCACGACAACTTCCTTTTCATCGGCCGCCGTTACAATTACCCGACCGCGCTTGAAGGCGCGCTAAAGCTGAAAGAAGTTTCTTATATCCACGCTGAAGGTTATGGTGCCGGCGAGATGAAACACGGCCCCCTCGCGATGATTAGTCCGGACTTCCCGACGATGGCGATAGTGCCAGAAAACAGCGTTTCGGAAAAGATTTATTCCAATCTTGAAGAAATAAAAGCGAGAAAGGGTCCGATATTGGCAATTGCGACGGAAGGTGATGAAAAAATTTCATCACTGGCGAATGATGTGATTTATGTGCCGAAAACCATAGAACCGCTTGAACCACTCTTGACCGTAGTGCCTCTCCAGCTCTTCGCCTATTACGCCGGCGTCCATCGTGGATACAATGTAGACAAGCCGAGAAATCTCGCTAAGTCTGTGACCGTGGAGTAGGTTTACTTATAACTTTCCAAAAATTCAAAGACTTTTTGATTGGTCATTATCATTTCTATATATTCCTTTGCTTTTGTCAGACTCGCGTTTTTGTAATGTTCCAATAGGTGAGAGGTTTCTTTTTCTACTTCATTTTTATCAGCCGTAATTTTTTCTGCGACGGCGATGCGGTTTAAAACAATCTGAAGTTTGGCTCGTTTCTCCGCGTCATGTCCCCATTCTTTTCTTAAATCTTCAAGATTTTTTTTGATACGCTTCAGATAATCTTCAACTTTCATTCCCATTTTTTCAATATCGTCTTTGAATTGGGCTTCCATTTTATTTAGCTCGTTCTCAATCAGGACTTTAGGCAACGACATCTTTGAGTCTGAAATTATTTTCTCAACAATTTCCAGCCTCTTCTTTTCTCTAGTTTTATTTTCTTTTTCTTTGGTAAGAATGTTTTTTATTTTCACTTTGAAATCGGAAACATCTTTAAAGTCACCGAGTTTTTTCACCAGCTCGTCATTAAGTTCCGGTATTTTCGGATTTTCATTTTTGTCGCTTTTATCCGCAACACTTTTGAGAATTTGACCAATTGATTCCTCAACTTCTTTTTCGCTAACCTCCGCCTTCGGCGTTTCTTTTGAATTTTCCGCTTTTGCTATTTTCTTATAGTCGGACAATTCCACTTCCGGCATAACGGCTATCTTAATTTTAAAACCAAGCGGTTCTCCGTGAGCGATTTTGGTGATAGTCACTTCCGGAGCGCCGATAAAGTCGTATTCGTGTTCGGAGAGAAGATGAGGAAGAGCTTCTCTGATGGCCTTATAGGCGCCCTCTTCAAGAATGGAAAGTTCTCCGACTTTTCCGATAAGCATTGATTCCGGAACATGGCCTTTTCTGAAGCCGGGCACTTCAGCTTCTTTTTTCATTTCCTCAAGAGCTTTATTCCTGTAACTTTTCAAGTGCTCGCTCTTAATCTCACCCTCAAATTCAATCTCGGAATTTTCAAGTTTGTTGACGCTTTTCGTGTGATAAATTTTTTGCGTGTTTATTTTTGTCATAATTTCGCAGTTTATCTCCAAATTCGGTTATTGGCAAGACTGCGCCATGATTACAAAACCCTCGAGAGAGGGTTTTGTTTCCTTAATGAAAAAAGATTTTTGCGAATTATAATTTCGGGAGGTCTATTTCCGGATCATTCAAATCTTCATCCGGAATATCGGATTGAACCGCGCCACCGTCACCTTCAGACGAATCCATATCATAGGAAGCGCTCATTGCTTGGTTTTGAATATCCGCCGACTGCCCGTCTTTGACAGTTTTGCTTCCCCAGAAATAAAAACCTCCGATAACGACCACTATTATAACTATTATTGAACCTATCACGGGACCCACTCCGTTTTGTTCGGCTGGCTTTTGAGGAATATTATTATTTATGTCATTTTCCATAATATTTTATTATTGATTAACTTGCTAATAATTTATAAATAGTTTTTTACTGACAAACGCAAGTATACAGAAATAATCCGCCCGTCGCAACCTCCATTGGACGCATCTCTTATTTTTTCTTTTTCCGTTTAACTATTTTATAAAAGCAGCAAAGAAGAAATCGCGATTGCGGCGGTTTCCGCTCTCAAAATTTGCGGGCCAAGAGATAAAATCTTAATTTCTTTTTCTTTAAACATTTTCAATTCTCTGTCGCTCCAACCGCCTTCGGGACCGATGAAAATACCAAAAGCTTTTTCCTTTCCAAAATCGTCTTTGTTGAATTTATCGCTGGTGGGATGAAAAGCGATTGAGACGAAATCATTATTCAGAGCATCTTCAAGATTGGCTAATTGTTCAATTCGCGGCAAACTCCCCCTTCCCGACTGCTCGCTTGCTTCCTTGATTATTTTCCCCGCCCTCTCAAAATTTACGCTTTTCTTCTCACTTCTTTCGGAAATGATGGGGTGAAAATGAGAGATGCCAAGTTCTGTCCCCTTCTCCAGAACCCATTCAAATTTGTCTTTCTTTATTATTGACTGAAAAAGATGAATTTCCTTTTTTGGGACATTTTCGTTTGGAATTTTTTCAACTATTTTTAAAACACCCTCATTTTTATCCAACAAAACAATCTCTGAAACATAATCAAATCCCATTCCGTCAAAAAGTATTACGCGATCACCTGTCTTAAGCCGAAAAACCTTTCCCCATTGGTGAAGTAAATCCCTATCAGCGACTATAATCTCGCCGCTTTCCAGTATCTCTTGTTCAATAAAAAATCTATGCAGTCTCATTGAATGATTATGAATGATGTTTGCGGCTAATTCAAGAATAATAAGAAAATAGATTGAAAAAATGCCCGCTTGCGAAACCGCAAGCGGGCATTCAGAATATGTTTATTCTATTTCTTTTCTATCCTTCTCTGTCATAGGACGCATAGAACAACTAATCGACCTCCGAAAACTGGGTGATAGAAGTTGAAAAAACCAAGCCATAGTTCAGTATATATCTTCCAGAAACTTTTCCGTCTAATAAAAAGATCGCATACATAACCTTCGCTCACGAAAGCCGAAGTCGCTACAGTAAAAACAGGTATTACTACGACTGAATAAATCAGCAGCCCTACGAAAAACCAATACAATATATGTAATAAAAACATTTCCAACCTCCTTGTTTCTAAAGATTGAGAAATAAAAAACCTAAAAACAAAAATCGCGTACTGCAACAAATGTTCAATAATTCTTACCTTTGGGATTAATTCGAAATGCCTTTCCATGAAAAAGGTCTGCCAATAATTTCTATTCTGCCCCTGCAATCTCTGGCTGGGTATAACTTCTTTGGTGTTTGGGCAAGCCTAATCTCCCCATTCAACAAGCGCTTAACAATTTTCACGTCATGTATAAGATCGGAATCTAAATTAAATCTTATTTCATAATTAAATGTTGATGTGAGGAAATGTCCGCTCTTACCCTCTATAATGCCCCCCTCGCCTACACTCAAAAAAGCAAATAGGTCAGATAGCCTTGTTTTGTTTAACATAAATCCGTCTCCTTATTAAAAGATCAGAAAGACCATACTGTTATCTATCAATAGATAAACATAAATGACGGTCTTTTGTCAAATTTGACAACCGCCCTCTCCGTAAATATAATTCCCAGCATTATGTTAATACCAACAGTTATAGAAAAATCGCAGTTTGGGGAGAGAGCTTATGATATTTACTCTCGTCTGCTTAAAGATAACATAATCTTTCTAGGCGGAGAGATTGATGACTATGTCGCCAATATAGTCATAGCCCAGCTTCTTTTTCTTCAATCCGAAGACTCGAAGAAAGATATAAGCTTATATGTCAATTCACCGGGTGGTTCGGTAACGGCGGCGCTCGCCATATTGGACACTATGAATTATCTGAAAAACGATGTTTCAACCGTCTGCGTGGGAATTGCCGCCTCCGCCGGAGCTGTCATTCTTTCCGCAGGAAAGAAAGGGAAAAGATTCGCTTTGCCTAACTCCGAAGTGATGATTCATCAACCTTGGGGCGGAACGCAGGGTCAAGCCTCTGACATAGAAATAACGGCCAAACACATACTGAAAACCCGCGAAAAACTTAATAAAATTCTTTCTCAAAACACAGGCAGGCCATTGGCGCAAATAGAAAAAGACGCCGACCGAGACTACTTTATGTCCGCCGAAGAAGCCAAAAAATACGGAATCATAGACAAAATTTTATAGTTTGTAGCAAAAAAAATGGACATTTATATAAAATTGTTATAACATAAAAGTGTTAATAATTTAATTTAATGTTTTCGTTTTTTACACTTTTAGATACTTTTTATTTCTTGTTGCCAGCGATATTCAGCTTTGCCGTAATCGTTTGCCTGTCAAATAGACTTACCCAACAAGAAAACTTAATGAAAATATATGATTTGTTCAATTATTTCCGATCTTTATTGTCCGTATATCGTAAAATAGCGCCTAAAGGTAGGATGGAATTGATTTTCCTATAATCTAGAGTTTAAAAAGCGAAAATAATTTCGCTTTATGTCATTAAAAATAGTATTTCTCATGGTTGGATTCGCATCCATCGTGGGCGCCGCCATAGGTTATTATCTAAGACTTATAATCTCTCTCGGCAAGAGAGGCTCTCTTGAGCTTGAAGTTAAACAGATGATATTGGATGCCAAGGAGGCGGCCAAGAAGATAACATCCGAGGCTGAAGGAAAAGCTTCGGAAACGATGAAAGAGCTTCGAAACGAAATGAAGGAAAAGGAGGAAAAGCTGAAGCAGACTGAAAATAGGTTAATAAAAAAGGAGGATCTTCTGGACAAGCGTCAAGCAGACATAGACAAAGAAGTTGAATCCATAAAAGCCAAAATCGTTGAGATAAAAGAAATAAAAGAAAGAGCCGAAAATATTGAAAAGCAAAGGAATGCTTCGCTTGAGAAATTGGCCAATCTTAGCAAAGAAGAAGCCAAAACAGAGATAATGGCCCTCGCCGAAAAGAAATATGAGGAAGACATCATGGTGAGAATCAAAAAACTTGAATCTCTCGGGCAAGAAAAATTGGAGCATAAAGCTACGGAAATTCTTACTTCCACAATCCAGCGCCTTAGCAGTTCGGTCGTTTCGGACATAATGTCCACGACCGTAAACATTCCTTCCGATGAATTGAAAGGAAAAATTATAGGCAAGGAAGGCAGAAACATTAAATCTTTTGAACGCGCGACCGGAGTTGAGGTAATAGTTGATGACACCCCCGGCGCCATCATTATTTCATCCTTTGATCCGGTTAGAAGACAAATTGCCAGAATGGCTCTTGAAAATCTCATAGCTGACGGACGAATACAGCCAGCAAAGATTGAGAGCATGGTAGAGAAAGCCAAGCAAGATGTTAATAAGATAATCAAGGAAAAGGGCGAGCAAGCTGCTTACGAATGCGGAGTGTTCAACCTTGACCCCCGCATAATATTGATCCTGGGACGGCTTTATTTCCGAACAAGCTACGGTCAAAATGTCCTTCAGCATTCCATTGAGATGGCTCACATCGCCGGAATGATCGCCGAAGAGCTCAAGGCTAATGTCCCCATCGCCAAAGCTGGCGCTCTTCTTCACGACATCGGAAAAGCCGTTGACCATGAAGTGGCTGGAACCCATGTGGATATTGGCAAAAGAATACTTCAAAAATTCGGCGCCAATGAAGAAATAATAAAAGCAATGCATTCCCACCATGAAGAATACCCTTACGAAACGGTGGAATCGGTAATTGTGCAAGTTGCTGACACTATTTCCGGCTCACGTCCCGGCGCAAGAAGAGACTCTGTTGAAAATTATCTGAAAAGACTTCAGGAGCTTGAAGCTATCACTAATTCATTCAAAGGGGTTGAGAAATCATACGCTCTTCAAGCTGGCCGAGAAATCAGGGTTTTTGTCATTCCAGAAGAAGTTTCCGACCTTGAAGCCAAGAAAATGGCCAGAGAAATAGCCCTTAAAATTGAAAACGAGCTTAAATATCCGGGCGAAATCAAAGTGAATGTCATCAGGGAATCCAGAGTCATTGAATTTGCCAGATAAATTAGGTTTATCAAGTTTATAAAGTCATAAAGTTTATAAAGTGAAGATTGCAGAAAAAGGTTTATTTTAAATTAAAAATTTGATTTATCTTTACTTTAAAACTTTATGACTTTTAACTTT
>JBBUED010000016.1:12305-13396 GCA_038078215.1 Patescibacteria group bacterium
ATAACTAGCGCGTTACGCGCGCTATTGCGTAAAAAATGGCTTAATATATAATATCTGTAGGCTTAAGTCCCACAGAAATAACTCTGTGGAACGAATGGAAAGAATAATCGGGTCGATTTTATTAGGTTTCAATTTTAAAAATAAATAAAATAATAATATGAATAAACAAGGCATAGCAGAAGCGGTACACGGTGTTCTTAACGGAACCAAAGTTCAAGCGGAACAAGTAGTAGACACGGTTTTTGATTCAATCGTTAATTCTTTAAAAAAAGGCGAGGAAGTGTCAATCGCCGGAATCGGAATTTTTTCAGTAAAACAAAGAGCCGCTAGGCAGGCGAGAAATCCTCGCACCGGAGAAGCAATCTCCGTTCCGGCAATGAAAGTTCCAAAATTCAGAGCCGCCAAAGCTTTGAAAGATTCGGTTAAATAAATTCAGTCAATTCTGCAAAGAAGAACAAACCCCGTTTCGCCATATGGCGAAACGGGGTTTGTGGTTCAAATTTGATTGTTTTTAAATTTAAATTTTGTGCATGACGGAAAAAGCACCCAAAAAATTCTTTCGCTTTGTAAGCACAGGAGCATTTTAATACCTACCAAAAATGAATTAGGGATACAATACCCAGGATTGCAACCAAAATAACCAGAGCGATCAATAAATCAATGCGGCTGATAATACTCAGAATATTTGTATTTATATAATTTGTATTCTGTCTTGTGTCGTCTACATTGGAATCAATTACATATAATTGACTCATTATTTTATCACTTTCACTTTCCGGGTTGATATTTTTATGTGCGATTAAAATTTTGTTTTCTTCTTTTTTGTTTTCCATATGATTTAAAAATTAGCAAACTGTGTGGGATGGGAGAAGCGGTCACAAATCACTAAGCTCTTTATTTCTTCGCCTGCTGGCGAATCATAAAAATCTAAGTGTTTGCGACCCCGCCTCGCTGTCTCTCGCAGACTTGAGACATACTCCGGCCTTAGATTCTCCGCGCGAGACAAGCAGTTGTCTCGTTCATCCCTCCCAATTCGAAGACTCGTTGTGCGGGATGGGAGAATCGAACTCCCAACCTCGGTTTGGAAAACC
>JBBUED010000016.1:13406-16552 GCA_038078215.1 Patescibacteria group bacterium
TTTTCTCTCTTTAGCGCATCTGTTTTGTTTCTACATGCCTCATAATACACCAAAATTATTTTATCAAACTTTTTTGTAGTTTCCACTCCTTTATTTTTATGCCTCAAAATATGCTCTTGCAGATTACTTGTAGCGCCGACATAAAAATTTTTACCGTTACTATTGTCAATAAGCAATAAAATATAAGTGTAATGCATAATTTCTAGTTTGTCCGCCGAAAGCCCAAGGGGCATTCAGGCGGATCCGCCTAACTGCGTAGCTGTTGGCGGAGAAAACCGATATTATACCATTTAACCAATCCCGCCTTCGCTAAAAGCTGCGGCGTGGCAAGCCCGCCAAGTGGGACAAGCCCGCTTTGCTTTTTGCAACATCTTAACAAAATTCAAAGCCCGCCGCAAACGCGAGCGGGTTTTGAATTAAAACTGACATTCTTTCCTTATTTAACTATTCCCCTTCTTCCCCTTCTTCGCACTCCTCACATTTTCCATCAACCATAACCTCACCGCATGCCTCGCAAATTTCATCTTCATTGTCCATATTTTTTATCTTAGTTTTTAAACTAAAAATTACTAATTGAGCCTAATTACTTAAGCTTGTCCGCAATTCTAGCATTGAGTAAATTGTTGTCAAATTTCTAAAAAACTAGAAGATGTTTTGACAAAAATATCAAAATCATCAATCTCATTTACTTTATTATTCCTTTCAAAACCGCACTTGACGCATTTATGAACAATGATGTTTTTTCCGCTTTTAAGCAGTGTCTCTATCGGTTTCATCATCCCCTCGCACTTCTCTTTCCTGTCGCCCGGATTCACATCAACGTGTTTGCCCCAGAGGCATTTCGGGCAGTGATTGGTATAACCGTCGCCCTCCACGCCAAATCCGCAATTTTCGCAAATAAAATCTTCAATTTTTCTCTGAAATTTTTTCACCGCTTATTTTTTCCGCTCAAGTTCTTGATACACAGAATCGTCATTTCTGGTCTTTTTTAAACTTTCATAAATTAAAAATAGATAAATCGTCACTATCGGAATCAGCAACAAATAACCGACGCAAAAAAGAATGTCACCAATGTCTAAAACAGTTACCAAGCCGGATATAACATTAATCAAATAGAAAAATAGCCAAATAATTGTCCCGATGAATAGAAACCGCCAAAATAATTGCCACCAATTCCCTCTAACATACCCCTTGCTTGCCATCAAAGCCGACCACCCTTTCTTATTTTCCGAAATTAAGACAAATGAAGCCAGACTAAACCATATAAATAAAATTAAACCAGGAACAAAAAAGAGAAAAGCTCCGCCGGCAATAATAAATCCGGATAAAAAAGAAATCCAAAAATATGAAGTTATTTTACCCCACCCCCTGTGATACGATTCTTTAATGCCGATATTTTCTTCTCTATCTTTAATGGCGTAAAGCAAGGCAACTTGACTCCATAGTTGACTGACAAAAGAAACAAGAGTTAAAACCGACATTAAACCCAAACCAAACGGACCAAGAAACAACGTAAATATTGACATTGAATCAAAACGCAACAAAATCATTGCCAGTGTTATAAAAATAGCGACGATTGCCAACAAAACAAAAACGGGCAACGTCATAATCCCCAAAAAGACCATAAATCTTTTTTTGTATATTTCCCAAGCCTGATCCAATAAAATTTTGGGACTTAATAGCATAATTTGACAAATAAAATAATATCAGAAAATTTTAACGCCGACAAATTTTTTCAAGCCCGATACGGGTTCTAGTTTTAGAAAAATTTATAAGCGAGGAATCCGATAATGACAATGCCGACGACCAAAGTGAGAAGATTAAAATATTTAAAAGCGAGCCGTCCGACGGCTCCGCCGAAAAGTTTCATCAGATACGCCACCGCGAAAAAGCGCATCCCCCTGCCCAATATTGAGGCGATTACAAAAATGAGAAAATCTATGCGAAAAAGCCCTCCGGCTATTGTAAAAATTTTATAAGGTATCGGCGTAAAAGCGGCGGTAAATATCGCCCAAAAGGCATTTTGCTGGAAAAGCGCTGAAACATGCTCAAGTTCCGTCTCAAGATGATAGGTTTTAACCAAAAGTGTTCCGACAAAATTAAAAAACAAAGCGCCTATAAGATATCCGAACATACCTCCAACGACAGATGCTATTGTGGTAATGACGGCATAGTAAAACCATCTGGAACGAAGCCGCGCCACGATAGGCATAAGAAGCAAATCCGGCGGAATCGGGAAGAAAGACGACTCGGCAAATGAGATCAGGAAAAGCCACCTTCCGGCATTGGGGCCTTCTATATGCTTGATCATTCTGTCGCGCAATTTTGTTTTGAATTTTTCCATTTTTTTATTTTTATTTTACAAAACTTCCCTCTTTGGCGTTTTCGTTAACCCTAAGGAGAGAGAAAGGCGAATCATTCCCGCCGACGGCAAGAATCATTCCCCCGCTTTCATAACCGCGAATAATTCTCGGCTCCAGATTCGCGGCGAAAGCGCATTTTACGCCAACTAGACTCGACGGGTCGGGAAAATGCTCGGCGATGCCGGAAACTATCTGCCTCGGCGACTCCTCGGCAAAATCCACTTTCAGAAGCAGGAGCTTGTCGGTATCTGGAATTTTTTCAGCACTGACTATCTTCCCTATTTTTATTTCCAGTTTTTTGAAATCTTCGTGCGAAATCATAATTTGTATTGCCCTTTTTTTACGATTATCAAAATTTAGCATGAAAACAGAACGCGCGCCATGCGCGAAATAGGTTTTAGTTTATAGGTATTAGGTTTTAGGTAAAAAGAAACACGAAGAGGGAAATTTTTAGGTTTTGGTTTTATCTAAATAGCTTTGCAAAATTACGGCGGCGGCGGAGGCGTCAAGCATTTTCCCACATCCATCTTCTTCCGCGCGCATCTTTTCCGCCTCGGCTGAAGTCATAAACTCCGGCTCCATAAATACAGGCAAAGATGTCGCCTTTTCAATATTTGTTTTGAATTTTAAAATATCTCTCATAATCGGATTGGCCTCTCCTTTAAAATTTTTTGACTCGCCTAGCACGATTCCCGCGACTGAATTTTCTTCGCAATAATTAGCGATTCGCTCAATAAGTTTTTTATCGTTCGGATAGGCAGTTTTAGGAAAGGCGATTTTTTG
>JBBUED010000017.1:0-11461 GCA_038078215.1 Patescibacteria group bacterium
GTAGGGAAGAATAAATTTCTTAATCCGCAACCTACCACCTACCACCTACCACCTACCACCTACCACCTAAAAAATGAACAATTTTATAAACAAAATTCAGGCGATATTCAAGGACAGAACAATAAGGAAGCGAATATTCTTCGCATTAGCGGCTTTGGTGGTTTTTCGTTTGTTTGCGGCGATCCCCATTCCGGGCATTGACTCCTTGAAACTGGAGCAATTTTTCAGCGGCAATCAATTTTTCGGACTTTTAAATATTTTTTCCGGAGGCGGACTTTCCAAACTTTCCATAGTGATGCTCGGAGTCGGTCCTTATATCACAGGCTCAATCATCATGCAGCTTATGACTATGATGTCTCCCAAGCTCAAAGCTCTGTATCACGAGGAAGGTGAGGCGGGGCGGGCGCGCTTCGCGCAATACTCAAGACTCCTCACGATTCCCTTGGCTCTTATCCAAGGCTTTAGCTTTATGACTTTGCTTCAGAAGCAAGGAATAATAGTTCAATCCGGCTCTTTGGAACTTTTGACAAACTTGGCGGTGATAGTGGCGGGCTCTGTCCTTCTAATGTGGGTGGGAGAGCTTATTACCGAGTTTGGAATAGGTAACGGAACATCACTTATTATTTTCGCCGGTATAGTTGCTGGCTTGCCGTCAGCTATCAGTCAAAATCTTTTTTCTTTCAGCGCGGCTCAAATTCCTCTATACATCGGTTTTCTGGCCGCCAGTTTGGCCGTAGTTTTGGGGGTTGTCGTCGTCACGGAAGCGGAACGGCCGATACCGATTACTTACGCGAAAAGGGTGCGCGGGATGAAGGTCTACGGCGGAATTTCCACTTACCTTCCGCTTCGCGTCAATCAAGCTGGAGTCATACCGATTATTTTCGCCCTCTCCATACTTTTGTTTCCCCAGATGATTTTCAAATTTCTGGAGACCGCGAGCAATGAAATGATAAAGTCAGTATCTCAATTTGCTTTGGGAATTTTGGCCAACGGATGGTTTTACGGCATAGCTTATTTTTTCCTTGTTTTTGTTTTCACCTATTTCTACACCGCCGTCACTTTTGACCCCGAAAACATATCCACAAATCTGCAAAAAAGCGGAGCCTTTATTTCTGGTGTCCGCCCAGGCCAGTCAACTTCGGAATATATAGCGAAGATTGTAACGAGAATCACGCTTGTCGGCGCGCTTTTTCTCGGTTTTATCGCCGTCTTGCCCCTCATGACGCAGGCTATTACCGGAATAACATCTCTGGCTATCGGCGGTACCGCTCTTCTTATCGTTGTATCCGTCGTCATTGACCTTGTGAAGAAAATTGAAGCTCAGGTTTCAATGAGGGAATATTAAAGAGGGTAGGAAAGTAGCTTATTAGCTTGTAGCTTTTTAGGGAAGAGAAGAAAATATCAGATATTCTTCCTAAAAAGCTAAAAAGCTAAAAAGCTAAAAAGCTAAAATGTTGCCACAAAATTTTATTTTTATCGGCAGGTCGGGGTGCGGGAAAGGCACTCAAGCCAAACTTCTTGGCGAACACCTTAATAAAATTGACCCCAAGAGAAAAGTGTTTTTCCTTGAAACAGGGGCTGAATTTCGGAAATTTATTCAGGGTGAAGGCTATACCCAGAGACTTTCTAAAAAAATATACGATGAAGGCGGTTCACAGCCTGAATTTCTTTCGGTCTATATGTGGTCGCATCTGATTGCGGAAAATTTTGAAGAAGATGAATATCTGATAGTTGACGGCACCCCGAGGAGATTTCATGAAGCTGGGGCGTTGGATTCAATTTTTGATTTCTACAAAAGGGAAAAGCCGTACTTAATATTTTTAAACATAGGAGAAAAATGGGCTGTGGAAAGACTATTGGGAAGAGGACGGCTTGATGACAACCATGAAGATATAGAAGCCAGGCTCAAATGGTATGAGACGGATGTCGTACCGGCAATCAATTTTTACAGAGACAATCCGAAATACATTTTTCTTGAAATAAACGGAGAGCAGACGATTGAAAAAATACATCTGGATATCTTGGAGAAACTGAATTTTTAACGTAGCGCAACTTGGATGTTTTGTTTCCAAGTCACTTGAGAACGAAACATCCAAGTTTAACATCAGAGTTCACGAAATTTTATTCGCAGTTATTCGTGTATTTATTCGTTATTTCGTATATAAATAAATGATTACCATCAAGACAAAGGAAGAAATAGAGGTGTTGCGGGAAGGTGGACACAGATTGGCGGAAATAATGAATGCGATTTTAAGAGCGGTTAAACCGGGCGTTAGCTCAATTGAGCTCAATGATTTGGCGGAAAAAATGGCGATTGACGGCGGAGACAAACCGGCTTTTTTAAATTACAAACCTTATGGCGCGAAGCGCCCTTATCCGGCGTCTTTGTGTGTTTCGGTGAATGACGAAATTGTTCACGGCATACCGAACGAAGGCGATAAAATTTTAAAAGAAGGAGATATTGTTTCGCTGGATATAGGACTTGTCCATAAGGGGCTAATAACCGATATGGCGATAACTGCGCCAGTGGGGAAGACTGATGATTCGGCGCGGAAATTGATTGAAGTTTGCGGAGAGTCTTTGATGAAAGGAGTTGAAGCGGCTAACGGAGGCAATACTATAGGCGACATCGGTTTCGCCATTGAAAAATATGTCCGTCCGTTCGGATACGGAATAGTCAGAGAGCTTGCCGGCCACGGAGTCGGTTACAAAGTCCACGAAGAACCCTATGTTCCGAATTTCGGCAGGAAAGGCGTGGGAGAAAAACTTCAGCCCGGTATGATTTTGGCCATTGAGCCGATGATAAACGAGGGAACAGAAAAGATAATTTTGAATAAAGACGGCTATACTTACCGCACCAAGGACGGTAAAAGAAGTGCTCACTTTGAGCACACCATTTTAATTACCAAAAAAGAGGCGGAAATATTGACTAAATTTTAATACAGAGCCAAAAGCTACATCGCATGTAGCTTTTGGCTCTGTTATTTTGTTGTTTTTTGGAATATTGACCAAGTCGTAGAGGTGTTTCTGAATGTGAAAATTTTGAGCGGAGGAAATTATTTTGGAGTATAATACAGACACGATGAGTTTTGAAGAAAGAGTTAAAAAATTTGAGAATTCCGACGCTCTGGAAAACAAATCCGAAAAGGAACTTTCTCTGTTGGAAATTGACGAACTTTTGAAGAAAAGCGAGAAAGTTTCCGATAATTTGGATAAATTTTCTAAAGACGAGTTTTATAAAAAAGAAAATTTTGAAAACTCGCGCGTAGCGGTAGACAAGCCAGACGACAGGTTTGACGAAGAAGCTTATGCAAAAGCCGGTTTTTGGGAAAAATTTAAAAATTTCACCAGGTTTGGTTTGAACAAAGAACGATATGGCCTGATTAAATCAAAAGAAAGAGGTCTTTTAGATAAAACAAAAATAAATAAAGATATTGCGGGCAAAGGCTTTAAGATTGGACAGAGCGAGAAGCAAGAAAGGGAATATCTTGAAAGCAATGTAATAGACATTAAAGGAGACTTTAAAAAGGATAAATCTGAAAGGGAGACAGTCAAGGCATTTGGCATTGATGAAGTGGATGGCAAAATAATAAAAATAGTTGGAAGCGGTAGAACTGAAAAGGGGCAGATTGAAGCCGCGGGGAAAATGCGCGAAACGGAAATCAGCCGATTAGAAACCGTGAACAGCGCGGAGTTGGTCGGGCTTAAGGAGGCTATGGAAAGAAACGCCAAAAGTAAAGAATCTTTCTTAAAATTGAGCGAGTCTATGTCAGACGAAGAGAGAGAAAAAGTGACTGCGAAACTGGATGAGGAAGAAAATCAAATGAAGGAAAAAATAAAAGAAAAGGAGGAAAAGCTATCCGAAGAAACAAAAAAATTCCACGATCCGCTTGAGGGAAGATTGCAAGAAACATTGGAGATTGAAAATAGCCTCATGGAAGCTTTTGATTTTATTAAGGCTGGAGAATCAAACTTAAACAAGCAGATTAAAGAATGCGAGTCGTTTATTAAGGAAGCTCAAAAACTGGATTTATTAGGCGGGGTAGGCATCGATGTCGTCAAAATTTTTGAAGACAAGAAAGCCATATTGGACGCGCAAGCCAAAGAATTTGCCGAAAAAAAAGCTTTTCTCTCTTCCAAGTCGGATATTCTTGAAAACAATAAAAAGGAAATTGAAGCGACTTTGACCAGGGTCAACAATATAGGAAAGACCAAAAGAGAAATCGTGGAAGAAAAGAAAAGCGAGAATAAAAATGAAACAAAAACGACTGAAGAAAAAAAAGATAAGAAAGAAGATAAAGGAGCGTGGGATAAAGTTCGAGATGAAACTTGGGGTCTCGCGGACAAAGAGCGGGAAGAGACTGAGCGACAACCCCACTCACCAATAAAATCGAGTGGAGGAAGAAGTTATATAGATAAACTTTTTGAACACTATGACGATTCCGGTTTTGAAGAAACAAGAAAAGCTGATGATAAGAAAGACGAGGCGAAGCAAAAAGTGGAAACTAAAAAAAGGAAA
Organism: Patescibacteria group bacterium; assembly: GCA_038078215.1. Taxonomy (GTDB): domain Bacteria; phylum Patescibacteriota; class Minisyncoccia; order Phycocordibacterales; family GWA1-40-21; genus GWA1-40-21. The sequence goes on from JBBUED010000017.1 coordinate 4,520, forward strand.
AAAGCGAGAGTGGCGGATAAACCTAAAGATGCGAAAGGAACAGAGGCGCCAAAAAACACAGACAGAAGTGGAAAAACAGAAAGTGGGGTGACAACTCAAATTGAGACTCAAGAAGAGTCTAGCGTTGTGGAAACAGACCAGGCGGAAAATGTAAAGTTCACTGATGAAGAAATAGAAAAGATAGTGATGAAAGAACTAAAAACGTTAGGATTTATGAATAATAAAAAAGTAGCCGAGAAGAGCAAAGATGGACTAACTAAACATTTGATAGGAGCGGTTAAAAATGAAATTCTTAAATCCCCGGAGAAAGTTACTGAAAAGTTTATTAAAAATGAGGTTGATGACTGGTATAAGAGACTTACCAAGAATTTAAATGAAAGCGGTGAATAATCCAAACTTATGACAAAAGACACGGTGAAAGCGGATTTGCAAAGACTTCTTCAGGATATGAATAAGGCGAACGAAGAAGCGGAAAAAGTTTTGCAAGAAATAGACAGAAAAATAGCCGCAATAGATTTGCGATACGCAAAAATGTTAGTCAAAGAAGAAATAGACAATCTTGAAACAGCGAAGATAATTTTAGAGAAAAGATAGTCGTTTTGATAATAAACATCCAAGCTGGTGGAAAAAATTAAGCCGTTCCGATGATATATCATCGGAACGGCTTTCTGAGCGCGTCAGTCTCCTTCAAAAAATTAAAAATGTAAATCCCCCCGCCGTTTGGATACGTTGTCTTTAAAGTTGCGGGAAATTATTTTTCATTTTCATTTTGTTGCCAGAAGGGTATAATTGAAGCAATGGAAAAAATCGGAATAGAAAATCAAGAAAGGAAATTTTCTTCCCCGGAAGAGGAGTTAAAGTATCTTCGGAGTGAAGTCGCGCGGCGCGAGGAAGAAATAGAGAAAAAGGGCGAGCTTGCCGACACTTCAAGAATCGTTTCCGAGAAAATATCGGAATATAAAAAAACGGCTCCGGAGAAAGTCCTTGCCGAAGAATACCGCTTGAAACCGAACGAAGCCGAGGCGATAATTCTTGACCTCTCGCCTGAAGAGCACGACAAAAAGATTGAAGAGCTTATCGGCGTTCTTCAGGAAAAAGGCGTGCTCAATGTCATATCAGTAATAGAAAAATTGGGAGACGCACATCTAAATGACGATTTCCATAGGTTTCTCGTCCAATATATTAAAGCTGGTTTGCCCGTGCGCGGACTCAAAGAGAAAAGTCCTCTTTTCAAAACTCTCAAGATGACTCTTTTTGAAATTTCTTTGCCGGAGATTTCGGACGAAGGTGAAAAGCAGAAAAATCTCAAGGAAATAGTTTCTTCAATGGAGCAGTTTTACGCCGGAATGTTGTCCGTCTATGACGCGAAAAATGAAACTGCCGGCTATTTCGCGATTGAGCTCGCGAACGCCAATCATAGCGACGAATTTATTTTTTACGCCTCCGTGCCGGATTTCAAAAAAGAGCTTTTTGAGAAGCAAATACTTTCCGTTTTTCCCAACGCGAAAATTTACGAGAAAAAAGACGACTACAATATTTTCAACGAATCGGGAGTCTCGGTGGGAGCGTATTTGAAACAGGCGGAAAATCCGATTTTCCCGATAAAAACTTACGAACAATTTGATTATGACCCGCTCAATATCATTTTGAACAGCTTTTCCAAAATTGACCGTGATGGCGAAGGAGCGGCGATACAGATAGTTTTCAAGCCAGCCGGCGATTATTATTTGAAAAAATACAAGAAAGCCCTGGAAGAAATAAACAAAGGCGTTAAGGTCAAAGAAGCGATAGACACAAGCGATTCTTTTTTTGCCCAATTAAGAAGATTCGCCAAAGATTTTTCCAAGCCGAGCAAATCCAAAAAAGACAAAGACGAGGAAGAAAAACCGCCGATTGACCAATCTGTTTTGGAAAATATCAAGAATAAAATAGCGACGCCCATCGTCAAAGCCAATGTCAGAATAGTGGCTTCGGCGCAGACTAGGAACGAAGCCGAAGCGATTTTGTCCGACATCCAGTCGTCATTCAATCAATTTGAAAACACCTTCGGAAATAAATTCAAATTCCAAAAACTTGAGAAAGTGAAACTAATAAGAATGCTCAAAGAATTTTCTTTCAGGGTGTTTTCAGATGATTATATTCTGCCTCTCAACATAAAAGAAATAACCAGCATCTTGCATTTCCCGTCGTCTAGCGTGAAGTCTTCTCCGCAGTTAAAACAGGCGAAAGCCGGCAGCGCCCCCGCGCCCGTTGATATCGCCAAAAACGGCATAGTTCTAGGAATCAACAAACACAGGAATATGGAAACGAAAATTTATATGACGAAAGAAGACAGGTTGAGGCATTTCTATACTATTGGTCAGACCGGAACGGGAAAGACGACCCTTCTCAAAAATATGATTGCTCAAGACATAATAGCGGGCGAGGGCGTGTGCATGATAGACCCGCACGGCTCCGATATTCAAGATGTTCTCTCAATTATTCCCAAGGAAAGATATGAAGATGTGATTTATTTTGACCCGAGCTACACCGAACGTCCGATGGCGCTTAATATGCTGGAATACGACAGGCGGTATCCAGAACAAAAAACTTTCGTAGTCAATGAGCTTTTCAATATTTTTCAGAAACTCTACGGAGCGATACCCGAATCAATGGGTCCCATCTTTGAGCAATATTTCAGAAACGCCACAATGCTCGTGATTGACGACCCAGACTCCGGCAATACGCTTCTTGATGTTTCCAGAGTGATGTCCAACAAAAGTTTTAGGGATATGAAATTATCCCGATGCAAAAATCCCGTGGTTATTCAGTTTTGGAAAGAAGTCGCGGAGAAGGCGGGAGGGGAAGCGGCGCTTGCCAATATCGTGCCTTACATCACCAGCAAATTTGACATCTTTTTGGCGAATGACATTATGAGGCCGATTATCGCCCAAGAAAAATCGTCTTTTAATTTCAGGGAGATAATGGATAACAAAAAAATACTTTTAGTCAATCTGGCGAAAGGCAGGCTTGGCGACATCAACGCCAATCTCATCGGGCTAATTTTGGTCGGCAAGATCCTTATGTCCGCTCTTTCTCGCGTTGATTCTTTGGATAAAGACTTGCCGCCGTTTTATCTATACATTGATGAATTCCAAAACATTACCACCAATTCAATTTCCACCATTCTTTCTGAAGCTAGAAAATATAAATTGAGTTTGAGTATGGCGCATCAATTCATCGCCCAGCTGGAAGAGGGGATAAAGGATTCAGTTTTCGGCAATGTAGGCTCAATGGCGGTTTTCAGAGTTGGAGCCGAGGACGCGGAATTTTTGGAAAAACAATTCGCGCCAGTTTTTACGGCAAAAGATTTGATGAACATTGACAATCGTAACGCCTATCTTAAAATGCTTTCAAACGGCAGGCCGGTGAGACCGTTTAATATTGAAACCATCACTCCGTCCGCCGGTGACAAAGAAAACATTGCCAAATTGAAAGAACTTTCTTATCTCAAATTCGGGCGAGACAGAGCTTCGGTGGAGGAGGAAGTGGCGAAGAAATACGAAAAGTAGGAAGGGGGGGGGGAAGCTTGTTAGCTTGTAGCTGTTTAGGAAAGAAAAAGATTTTAAAAATCTTCCCCTAAAAAGCTAAGAAGCTACAAGCTAAACAGCTAAAAATTTATGAAAAATTTTAAACAAGAAAGAACATTAGTGATAATCAAACCGGACGGACTGCAGAGATCGCTCGTGGGCGAGATTATACAGAGATACGAGAGGATAGGGCTTAAGCTCGTGGGGCTTAAGATGATGGTGCCGAGCGCGGAGATGATTGAGAAACATTATACTTTAGACCCGGAATGGGTGAGAATTACCGGAGAGAAGACAATCAAAGGTTATAAGGATAAAGGAATGAAACCGCCAATAGAAGACCCGCTCAAAGTCACCGAACTTTTACTTCATCGGCTCAAGAAATATATGACTAGCGGACCGGTCATAGCGATGGTATGGCAGGGAGCTCACGCTGTTGCGATCGTGAGGAAAATCACCGGAAAGACCGAACCGCTTATGTCGGACGTTGGCACAATCCGGGGCGATTTCGTTCTGGATTCTTACGAAATGTCCGATATCGCCGAAAGATGTATAAGAAATCTTATTCACTCTTCCGGTTCCGTTAAAGAGGCCAATGATGAAATAAAGCACTGGTTTAAGGACGAAGAAATCATAAACTATAAACTTATCCAAGAGCAGGTTTTATATGATGTGAATTTGGATGGGATTTTAGAGTAGTAAAGAGCGAACACTAAATATAAGAAAAATAAAACTTGCGATAGCCATAATTAACAGTATCTTTTTCATATATACGCGACGGCCTGGTTTAAGCAGTAAATAAACAATTAAAATACAATAATTAATAAATAATGCGATACAGGCCGTTATGAACGCAAAAAAGACCGCTAGCCCAAAATCATCTCCCCATGCCGTATAAACTATCAGTCCGCCATAGACAAGAATAGGAATAAAAAATGACCAAAAAATACTTAAGTTTCTTTTGATAATAGAAAAGCCTATCCATAAAGAAAATATCAGAGCCGCAAAAAAAGTAAAAGGAAAATATTCTCTTGAGTAATCAATTGCGTTATCAAATATTTTTTCAAAAAAATTAGGAGAGGTTATTTCAATATTTGTAGTTATTATTTCAAACGGGCAATCTTGAGGACACGCATTTTGATTTACTTGCTCAAACTCGTCGCAGACATTATCTCCGCAACCATAATACTGCTGGGCAAAAGAAAAATTATCGCCAACGACACCACTAACGACAACGATCGCTATTATAGTTACTAAAGTTATTTTCATTTTAATTTTCCTTAGGATTTAGACCATATTTATTGGTACCAGATTGGCTGTCTTGAGTCATAAAAATTAATAAAACGATGAAGCCGATAATCGGAACAAGCTCAAGAAATAATCACCAACCACTGCGATTAGTGTCATGAAGCCTCCGCACACTCACGGCAATGATTGGAATGGCTACGGCTAGACTATAAAGCAAAACAATAGTACCTCCAACAACAGAATCCAGCGCAGTATCCATGATGGCAAGAAATATGCCGATCAAAGCATTGAAAAAATAAAACATCCAAAATTCTTTTCTTTGAGATCGCCCGCTAAATGTCGCATATTTTTTTAACACTTGAATATAATTCTTCATTATTTTAAATAATTAATCTTTCAATGTTTAAAGTTTATCATTTTCAATAATTTTCCTCTATAAAAACAGGCACATCTTTTATTTTAATTATTACTTTTCCACTTTCAGCACTCACTATTTTATTTGAAAAGGCGGTTAAGTAGTTCGTAACATCTTTCCCCGAGCTATAATTCGGCACCGCTTCGGTTATTTTAACCGATGAAGAATTAACGCCAGAAATCGTAATTTCTTTTTCAGTATCGTTATCATTCCACGCCACCCAAATCGGTTTGCCGTTTTTGATGAATTTATACACATACACCCCGTCTTTTTCTTGAATAGTCTCTATGTTATCCCAATCGCTTCCTTCCAAAACTTCAACCATCTTTTTGTAGGTGTAGTAGGAAAGTTTTTTGTGAGACAAGCCGTCTTTGTTTTTAGGATTATTTATCAAGCCCATAAAATCAAAAGCATTAGAATCGTCTTGCGTCCAGTCGTATTCCAAAGTGTTGGTCCAAAACAGTTTTTTCTGACCATACGACAAGGCGTAAACATATAACCTGACTATATCTCTGGCTTGTTCAAATTCCGTAATGTCTTTCATCCCGTCTACTGTCCCGCTTTCAGTGTTCCATATTTCCAAATCTGGCGCGATTTTCTTTATTTTATCTATTATATCTCTTTGAGTTTTGTAATCTTTTTTATCCGAGTTGTACCAAAAATGATAGTCTATCACTAAATTTTTACAGCTTTCTTTGACAGCTGGGACTAATTTTGCATGGATGCCGTCGCTGGTTGCCGCGCGGCTGTTTCCGTCGGGTGTTGAAATCGTATCCCCCTTCTTTGAAAAAGACACCAAAGGAACAACAGAACCGCCGAGAACGGGGCGACAGTCGGAACAAACTTCTTTTATCGCCTCGCAAGCCGCCTTTGCGTATTTGACTGTACTATCAAAACCTTCGTCATAATACGCTTTTAGGTTTTTTGCGGCGGGTTCCATATCATCAAATTCATTTTGGCTTACCATCCAATACTTAACTTTATCGGAATATCGATTGACGATAGTTTTCACGAAATTTTTGTAAGCGGTAACATCGGTTGGGTAGGGACTTCCGTCGGGATTAGATGCCGACAGCGTGCTTCCATAGAGAGTATTAACTATCGGAAGAGAAAAATACAAATATATATCTTTTTTAAAATTGGAAAGCGCCGCATCCGTTTTTTTAAAATCATAGTTTCCTTTTCCTGTCGTTTCATTTTCAATATCTGTCCACATTGTATTCACATGGCCTTCAAACGGTCTGTCCCAATGAACGCCAAGGTCTAACATATTTTTGTACGACGGATCAAATTTGTAATTAGTATCAAACGAGCCTTGCACAAACCCAAAAGGGGAATCAAAAAGTTGAACACTGGAATAAGTTGGCGCTGAACTGCGAGATGATGATATTGCGGTAGCGGAAGACGATTGCTTGGAAGAGGAAGTTCCGGGCTTGGATGACTGCAATGAAGGAGCGCTTGATGAAGATTCTGTTGTTGATAATGATGATTGCGCTTTGGAAGATGACTGCGATGATCGGCTTGACGAGGGTATTGTTGGTTGTGATGGCCGGCTTGATTGCGCAGACAAGCAATCTGCCGGACAGGCATTTGGGTTCGCCTTTTCAAACTCATCGCAGATATTATCTCCGCATTGGGCGATTTCCTTTTGAGGTCTGGCGCGTTCAGGCGGTCGCGGCGGTTTGTCAATGGCATTACGCTCAAACTCGGAAG
>JBBUED010000018.1:0-7027 GCA_038078215.1 Patescibacteria group bacterium
AGAGAAATTTTCCAGCAGGAAAATATTCGTGTTTTTTAAAAGAGGATGCGAGCGGCTCTTTATTTTCTCGCCTCAATTATCCCTTGAGCCACATTAGGAGGCACGATGTCGTAGTGGTCAAATTCCATAGTGGATGAGGCGCGGCCTTCAGACATTGAGCGCAATGTTGTCACATAACCGAACATTTCTGACAAAGGAACTTTGGCTTTTATGGCTTTATTCATTCCTCTTTCTTCCATCCCCTCAATCTGGGCGCGCTTGGAGCTCAAATGACCAGTAATATCACCCATGAATTTCTCCGGTGTGACAACTTCCACTTTCATAATCGGCTCAAGAATGACCGGCTTTGCGCGCTTGGCGGCGTCTTGAAACGCTTGAGAAGAAGCAATTTTATAAGCTATTTCAGACGAGTCCACATCGTGATAGGAACCGAAAAGAAGTTCGCAAGAAATGTCCACCATCTTGTATCCGGCCAAAACTCCTCTTTCCATTCCTTCTCGCACCCCCTTCTCAACAGCGGGAATAAATTCTTGAGGAATAACGCCTCCTTTGATGGAATTGATAAATTCAAAACCTTCAGAGCGTTTGACATTCTTCGCGACTTTTTCTCCCTCAACCAATTTTTCCAGAGGCTTGATTTTAATTTTGACATGTCCGTATTGGCCTTTTCCTCCAGATTGCTTGATGTATTTATTCTCGGCTTCCGCTTCGGAAGTGATAGTTTCCTTGTAAGCGACTTGAGGTTTGCCGACATTTGATTCTACCGAAAATTCTCTTTTCATTCTGTCCACCATAATTTCAAGGTGAAGCTCTCCCATTCCCATAATAAGCGTCTCGCCGGTTTCGCTGTCCGACTTCACTTTGAAAGTCGGGTCCTCATCAGACAATCTTTTAAGGGCAAAACCCATTTTTTCTTGGTCGGCTTTTGTCTTCGGTTCAATTCTTAAAGAGATGACGGGTTCGGCGAATATGATTTTATCCAAAAGAATCGGCTTTTCCTCATCGCAAAGAGTGTGACTGGTTTTTGTGTTTTTAAGTCCCACTGCCGCGGCTATTTCTCCAGCAAAAACTTTCTTAACTTCTTCTCTTTGGTTAGCGTGCATTCTGACGATTCTTCCAAGTCTTTCTTTTTCGCCGGTTGTCGCGTTGTAAATATAGGAGCCTGATTCAATCGTGCCGGAATAAACTCTGAAATAAGTCAACTGTCCGACATAAGGGTCTGATTGCAATTTGAAAGCCAACGCGGCGAACGGCTCGGTATCGGAAGCTTTTCTTTCCATCGGTTCTCCGGTTTTCGGGTCTGCGCCTTTGACCGGCGGAATATCAAGAGGTGACGGCAGATAATCAATAACACCATCCAAAACAAGTTGAACACCTTTATTTTTAAGGGCTGAACCCGTAAACACAGGCACGATTTTTTCTGCTATTGTCGCCTTTCTTAAAACCCTTTTTAAATCAGGGACGGATATTTCTTTTCCTTCCAGATAGTCGCTCATAAGAACATCGTCTTCAGCGACAATTTTTTCCACAAGTTCCGCTCGGAATTTTTTCGCGTCTTCCAAATGAGTTGGTGGAATTTCAGCTTCTCTTATCTCACTACCCATATCTCCTTCAAAATAAAAAGCTTTCATTTTAAGAAGATCAATCACGGCTTCAAATTTGTCTTCTTCACCGATAGGAATCTGCATTCTCACCGCGTTTTTAGTGAGTCTGTCTAGTATTGATTTATAAGATTTTTCAAAACTTCCGCCTGTCCTGTCTAGTTTGTTGATAAAGCAGATTCTTGGAACATTATATTTATCAGCCTGTCTCCAGACAGTTTCTGATTGAGGTTCAACGCCGGCCACTCCGTCAAACACCACGACTCCCCCGTCCAGAACTTTGAGAGAACGCTCCACTTCAACGGTAAAGTCCACGTGTCCCGGCGTGTCAATAATATTAAAACGATGTTTCTTGCTCGCGTCGCCTTTATCATAGGTCGGGACCCAAAAGCAGGTAATGGCGGCGGCGGTAATAGTGATGCCTCTTTCTTTTTCCTGTTCCATCCAGTCGGTCGTCGCTTCTCCTTCGTGCACCTCTCCTATTTTATGAGACGAACCCGTGTAATACAAAATACGCTCGGAAGTCGTCGTTTTTCCGGCGTCAATATGGGCAATGATCCCAAAATTTCTTACTTTTTCTAATGGATAATCTCTGTTCATTTTTTAGCTTTTTAGGAAGTAGCTTCTTAGCTTATTAGGTTCTGAATCTTTCCTAAAAAGCTACAAGCTAACAAGCTACTTCCCTAAATTTTTACCACGCAAAATGCGCGAACGCCTTATTGGCCTCGGCCATCTTGTGGGTGTTTTCTCTCTTCTTGACCGCTTCGCCTTCATTTTTGCTGGCGGCGATTATCTCATTCGCGAGTTTTTCTGCCATGCGAGCGCCTTTTTTGTTTCTCGCGGCGTCAATAATCCATTTCATTGAAAGCGCTATTTTTCTTTGCGGAGTCACTTCTATAGGCACTTGATAATTTGCCCCTCCCACTCTTCTAGATTTGACTTCCAAATTAGGAACGGTGTTTTTAAGAGCCGTGTCAAAGATTTCCAAGGGATTTTGTGTCTTTGTTTTCTCCTTAATCAATTCCATAGCGTCATAAACAATTTTGCGGGCAACCGTCTTTTTACCTCTTTCCATTATGTAATTCGTAAATTTAGCGACTTTGGTTGAATTAAAAACCAAGTCTGGGCGTAATTCTTTCTTATTTTTTATCTTTCTTCTCATTTCTCGTTATTTTTTATCTTTCTTAGGCTTTTTTGTGCCGTATTGGCTCCTCCCTTTCCTCCTTGTTTCTACCCCAGTCGCGTCAAGCATACCTCTGACAATAGTGTAGCGGAGACCGACATCCTTAACCTTTCCCCCTCTTAATAGCACAACGGAGTGCTCCTGAAGCGCGTGCCCTATTCCCGGGATATAAGCCGTCACTTCCAGTCCGTTGGTTAATCGCACTCTGGCGATTTTCCTGATAGCGGAGTTAGGCTTTTTAGGAGTCTTTGTCGTCACTTTTACGCAAACGCCTCTCTTGAAAGGAGATGGGAAAAATCGCGGCCTGTTCTTGATGGTATTGAAACTGCGCATTAAAGCCACCGCTTTTATTTTTCGGCTTACTTTCTTTCTGTTTTTTCTCACTAATTGATTTATTGTCGGCATTCTTGCGAATTTCTTTAAATTAAAATAACTAGCCGGAAAAGCTAGTCAGCTGCCAAGCTAATGACAAATACATTACTACGCGCCTCAAAAAAATGCAAGCTACGGCGCGAAGCGCGCCAGTTATAAAGTTGAAAGCGAAAGTTATAAAGTTCATAAAGTACAAGACAAAATTTTAATATTCTTCCTTGCCCACGTCCCCACTTTATAAACTTGATTGACTTTATACTTTATTAACTAAACTTTATTGCCCCGTGATAAGCGAAGTTATGTAAAAAATATATTTAACAAGGAATGGCCAAATGAAAATTATAAAAATCAAGATAAAGACAAAGCCGAAGCGCTGAAGCGTTTCCTTAAGGTGGACATATCGTTCAGAAAGAAATGAGAAAAGCAGATGCGAGCCGTCAAGTGGCGGAATAGGTATGAGATTGAATATGGCGAGGACAAGATTGATTAAAACCACATAACCGGCGATATATAGGAAAGATGGGCTCAATATCCCGAAATAATCACCAAATCTTATAAGCAAACCGAAAATTACCGCTAGAGAAATGTTGGATAATGGTCCGGCCAGAGCAACAATCACCTCTGCCCATTTCCTGTTTCTGAAATTGTAGGGGTTAATCGGCACGGGTTTTGCCCAGCCGAAGACAAATCCTGATCCGGATATGATAAGAAGCAAAGGAACAATGACGGAACCTGTCAAATCAAGATGTTTAAGCGGATTTAAAGTAAGGCGACCCTGATGGCGGGCTGTCTCATCGCCGAAAAATAACGCCGCGTAACCATGCGAGACCTCATGCACGACCACCGACATTATGAGTATTATTATTGAAAATATAATTTCTATTTCTTGCATAAAATCAAACTTATGTTAGCATATCTTAATTAAATCAGAAATCAGCTTTTTAGCTTGTAGCTGTTTAGGAAAGACAGAAATTAGAATTTGCCCTAAAACCTATCACCTAAAACCTACAACCTAATTAAAATCTATGGCGAAAATTTGTCCAATAACTAAAAAAAGCTCGCTGGTCGGAGGCGGATACAGCAACCGCACTCGCGCCACACAATTTAATCCGACCGGAAAAGTCAGGAAGTATGCCAATATGCAAAAAAAGAGAATTTTTATTCCCGAGCTGAACAAATCTATCATCCTCACCCTTTCCACCAAAGCCATAAAAACCATCCAAAAAAACGGCGCTTACGCTACGCTTAAGAAAGCAGGGCTTATTTAAATCAGGTTGTGGGTTTTAGGTAGCAGAAAAGAGGAAATAATTTACTCCCGAGGAGTCTCCTTGGGTTTTTTTTATTTATCCATTTAAAGAAAGTAACCTGTTTGCATATGGGGAAAAATATCCTTGCCATTCTTTTTTTAAAAATTGCACCCGATTGCTTCTCATAGATTGCTCTAGATAATCTTTTAAGATTTTTATTTCTTCCGCCCTTCCCTCAAGGTCGGGATGTTTCAGCAGTTTATCAATAATGCTAATTGCTCGAGCATACGCCGCTTCTGACTCCTTCGTAAGACCCTTTTCTTTCAGGGTAAAAATTCTGTTCACTTCGCTCCCAAGATTTGCCAGATAAAAGAGGGGGGTTCGTTCCATAAGTTTAAATAATTTTACGGTTGATAATATCGCGCATTTTCTGGCGAATCGCTTCGTCTTCCACTTCCATAGACCTATTCCCAAATTGAGGACGGATATTAATGAGTGAGGTGAATTCAATTCGTTCATCTCGAGGTCGGTTAAAAAAAATATTAAATCCCCACACATCAGCCTGAGAAGATCCGTTTCCCAATATCTTCATATTGGCATCAATATGATATTCCCCGCCGAAAGCGACGATTTCTTTCGAAATATCCACAACGCCTTTTACCATGTCAATATAATACTCCTTGGCTATATCCCGTAATTCGTCCATGCTTATGACATCTTCCACAACTCTAATAATCATAAAAATACTATAACATAAAACTTAATTTTAGTAGTTCACTTTTTCCCCATCCGAACTAAAAGTGATTATTCCTTTCTCATAAGTTTTTAGGATGGCGGATTTATTTTTTTCAAGAATATCCAAAACTTCTTTGTTCGGGTGGCCGTATTGGTTGTTTTTGCCGGCAGAGATAACGGCATACTCGGGAGAAACGAGACCGGCGAACGATTCTGATGTTGATGTGCGAGAACCGTGATGTCCGACTTTTAAAACATCACTTTTCAAATTCCGACCGTCAATCATAGACAAATATTTCTCTATTGCTATAGGTGAATCGCCGGTTAGAAGAAAAGAATTGTTTCCGTAGGCGAGCCTTGCCACGATTGAAGCGGTATTGGTCTCCCACCCTTCGGTATCTCTATCGGGAAACAAGATGTTGAGCCGCGCTCCCTCGCCCAGATTTAAGGTCATTCCTCTCCTTGCCAAAATTTTCGGCAAATTTTTATCTTTAATCATCCTCTCCAATTCTTGATACGCGCCGGTATCCGATGAAACGCCCGGCTCCATCACGAAGTCAGCACGATAATTTTTTAACACATCAATCAATCCGCCGATATGGTCTTTGTCCGGATGCGTCGCAATCACCGCGTCAATCGTTCGGTCGTAAAATGACATAACTTTGCCAAGCTCTTTCAAGACTTTTTTATTGGACCCGCCGTCAATCAAAACTTGATTGCCGTTCGGCGCTTCAATAAAAATCGCATCCCCCTGCCCGATGTCCAAAAAAGAAACTTTCAGCATCCCCCGCCTGTCTTCCGTGAAGACGGTATGCCATATGAAAACATTAACAATCAAAAATCCTAACAAGAAATATAGTTTGAATTTGTTGGATGACGGCATAATTTGCGTTAAATTTAACATCTTCTGATAATTATCAATCTCTAAAATGGTACATAATTTCAGCGATAGCAGAAATTGTGTACCATTTATATTTATACAATTTATACAATTGCATAAATCATATCCTGCCTATGGTACAATTTCCTTGTTATCAATAGTCTAACAGAAAATTATGAAAAAATTTGAAGAGATAAGATTTGCCCTGCCGGAGCTTAAAGGGATATCGGCGAAAAATATTGAGGAGCATCTAAAACTTTATGCCGGCTATGTGAAAAATTCCAATTTGATCCTTGAAAAAATTGAAGAATTGTCCAAGGACGCGGAAAAGAATGCTTATGTTTTAGCCGAGCTTCAAAGACGATTCGGTTTTGAATTTTGCGGAATGCGCAATCACGAATATTATTTCCGCTCGCTTGAAGGTGGGGCGAAATCCTTAGACGACATAGGACTTACGCAGTTGGATGCAGTTCAAGGCGAGAGCGAGAAGCAACCGAGCCATACTTCGCAGTATGGTGAGGAAGCATCGGAGCGAAGCAACGAAGAAATGCGCCAAATGCGTAAGTCCTGCGCGCTTAAAAAAGCGATTGAGGACACTTGGGGCAGTTTTGACAACTGGCTTGCTCGATTCAAATCTGTCGCCCTGACTCGTGGCATCGGCTGGGCGGTTTTGTTTTATGACCCGCAGACGAAAACTTTGCTTAACGCATGGGTTGACGAACATCATCTCGGCAACCTCTCCGGCTTGTCTTTCATAATGGGAATCGATATGTGGGAGCACGCCTATATGATTGACTATCTTCCGTCCGAAAAAAAGAAATACATTGAGGCCTTTTTTGAAAACATAAATTGGAATGTTGCGGAGGAGAATTTTAAACAAGTCCATAGCAAAATTGACAAATTTCTTAATATACAATAGTCTACAGACAGAGTTAGGAAGGTAATCTATATTTTATTTTAAAAATTTGAGGCACTGAGAGGGGGTGATATTGATGCCACCGGTACGGAA
>JBBUED010000019.1:0-3695 GCA_038078215.1 Patescibacteria group bacterium
TAGAATACAAGATTATGCCTAAGAAAATTTTGATAACGGGCGGAGCGGGATATATTGGGAGTCATGCGGTGAAATTGTTTTTGGAAAAAGGGCTTGAAGTCATTTCTTTTGATAATTTTTCTCGCGGATTTGAAGAACCGCTCAAAATTCTCAAGAAATACGGCAAACTCAAAAGTACAAAAGGAGATTTGAGAAATAAAAAAGATATCCAAAAGGTCTTTAAGGATAATAATATAGACGCGGTGGCTCATTTTGCCGCGTTTTGCAATGTTAATGAATCAATGGAACGACCTGAACTGTATTTTGAAAATAATATAGTCGGCAGTCTGAATCTCTTTGAGTCGATGAGAGAAGCCAGCGTAAAAAATATAATTTTTTCCTCAACTTGCGCTACTTACGGCGAGACTGAATACTTGCCCGTGGACGAAACGCATCCTCAAAATCCGGCCAATCCGTACGGCGAATCAAAGATGCTTACAGAAAGAATTCTTCGCTGGTATGGCGACCTGCATAATTTCAAATATGTCATCTTTCGATATTTCAATGTCTGCGGAGCGGATATGAATGGAGAGATCGGCGATAGCAAGAAGCCATCTTCTTTGCTTGTTCAGAATGCTGTTAGAGGAGCGATGGGAATTGAGCCATTTTCCTATACTTGTCAGGAAGTTGATACTCCGGACAAGTCGCCGATTAGGGATTATATAGATGTTGAAGATCTGGCGAACGCTCACTATATGGCTTATGAATATTTACTGAAAGTTGATAATAAAAGTGATATTTTTAACCTTGGCAATGGGGCGGGTTGGTCGGTCAAGGAAATTGTTTCAAAAGTTGAGCAAGAATTCGCCAAAAAAATGGATAAAAAGAACGGCGAAACGAGAAAAGGCGAATATGCCAAGATTTACGCCGACCCATCAAAAGCTTTCAAGATTTTGAAATGGAAACCTAAAAAAAGTATTGAAGAGAGCATCTTAAGTCTTAGGAAATGGTATGGAGGTTATCCGAATGGATATGAAAAATGACTTTCATCTTCCTAAATTCTATATTCTATGAATTACGAAACTCTTACTCGGCAGGCTATTTTGAGGGTACGGATTTTTTGAAGCTTAAAAAATCCTGAAGTTTTCGCGTCGCCACGCTCAAAACCCCCTCAAAATAGCCCGCCTCGACGAGTTTCGTAATTCAAAGATATTCTAAATCCTAAATTCTTTTCTTAAATTTGCAATAAGGATGATTATTTGTTAGGCTTGTCGGATATGGAAGAAGTAAAAAACACAAAGAATGCAGACAAAATAATAGAGGAGATGTTCAAGGTTGGCGCTCATTTCGGCTATTCAAAGTCCAGAAGGCATCCGACCGCTTCACCTTACATTTTCGGCGTCAAAAATCGCGTGGAAATTTTTGATTTGGCGAAGACAGCGGACCTCCTTAAAAACGCTCTGGATTTCGTAGCCGGTCTCGCCAAAGAAGGTCGCCAGATTTTATTCGTCGGCGGCAAAAACGAAGCCAGAGATTTGATAAAAAAGGCGGCAAATTCAATTGATATGCCGTATGTCGCGGGAAGGTGGATAGGCGGAACTTTCACGAATTTTCCCGAGATTAAAAAAAGGATCGCGAAGCTGGAAGATCTTACAAAACAGAAGGAAAAAGGGGAATTGGCAAAATACACGAAGAAAGAAAGGCTGGTGATTGACAGGAATATAGCCAATCTGGAAAGATTTTTTTCAGGTCTTTTATTGATGAAAGAAATGCCCAAAGCTATTTTTGTAATTGACCCGAAAAATGAAATGATTGCCGTAAAGGAAGCTAATAAAATGGGAATCCCCGTTATAGCTTTAGCCGGTTCTGATTGCGACATTAAAGATGTTGATTATCCAATAGCCGCCAACGACTCTTCCGTTTCAAGCATATCTTTTTTTGCGGACGAAATAGTCGGCGCGTATCGGAAGAATAAAATGTCAACGCCGAATAAGGTCTAACTGAATTGTCGGCTTTTTCTCCAATTTCTCCAGCCGAATTGAGTGGCGTTTATTAAATTTTATCATCAAATATTATGAACAATAAAATTATCACCACGGAACAGATAAAAGAATTGCGCGACAAGACGGGGGTTTCCGTAATGCAATGCAAAAAGGCTCTGGAAGAGGCGGGGGGAGATATGGACAAAGCTGTTATTATTTTGCGGAAAAAGGGTTCCGATATAGCGTCTAAAAAGTCGGACAGAACATTGGGCTCCGGAAGAATAGCGTCTTATATTCATGGCAACGGAAGCGTAGGCTCGCTCGTTGAGCTGTCCAGCGAGACCGATTTCGTTTCAAAAAATGACGAATTTTACGCGCTGGCGCGCGATATAGCCATGCAGGTTGCCGCCACCAGCCCGACATATCTTAAAAAAGAAGATGTGACCGAAGAAGAAAAGAAAAAAGCCCTGGAGGTTTTTGAGAAAGAAGTTGCAGGAAAACCGGAAGAAATCAAAGAAAAGATTCTTAAAGGCAAGCTGGATTCTTATTTGGCCGACAAAATTTTACTGGAACAGCCTTTTGTCAGGGACGATAATTTGAAGATTAAAGATTTAATTGAATCAGCCATACAGAAGTTCGGAGAAAAAATTGAAATAACGAGGTTTGCCAGATTCAGCGTCTTGGGAAAATAATTTTATGCTAACGATAATTTTCATATTCTCTCTGTGCTTAATCGCGATAACGATAGGCTTCAAAATGATTGAAGAAAAAAGGCAGGAAAAGTTCTTTTTTAAAGAAGCGCGCTTGCGCGCGGACGCGGCGGTGGCGAGGATTGTCAAGAGCGCGAAAAATAATTTTTCCGTTTTAAACGGAGAGAATGGCAAATTGCTCGCGGCTCTTATCGGAAAAGCAATATTATACGGAATCTCAAAAGTTAAAAGGAGCGCGCGCTTGAAGAAATTGCAATTTATGGAATCCCTTAAAACTAACAGAAATTTGAAAAAGAAAGGCTCGGCTTCATTCTTTCTAAAGAATGTGTCAGAATACAAAGGCAAACATTAAATAGAAAGGATAGCGCGGGGCGATTTATTTAATTTTTAATAATTCGCATTCATTTCCGTAGCGTAATTGCGGAAATGAATGCGAATTATGGGGGGATCGGGGAAACGGAAGTTTCCCCGCAGAGGAGAGCAGCGAGTCTTTGAGCGTTGAGAGCCGAGAGGTTCTTAAAATGAAGATATCTCGCGGCTCTGTCCCGAGACATCTTCATTTTGCCACCCTAGCTCAGTTGGTAGAGCAACGCTTTTGTAAAGCGAAGGTCGTCAGTTCAAATCTGACGGGTGGCTCACTCAAAATAGGTTTTAGCTTTTTAAGCGACAGGGAGAGAGAAAAGATAGTTTCGTAATTCAAAGTAATTGACTTAACCCGCCTGCCGAACGGGCAGGTTTCTAATCAAAGCCTAATGTCTAATGCAGAAACAGAAAATTAACAAAATGTCCTTTATTGTCCAATAAAGGACATTTTGTTATAAGTGCATTCAGAATGTCCTTTAGAAAAGCTCGTTCAAAAATTGTCCTTTTGACTTGGAAGTTGTGGAAGTTGGACTTCCAAGTTGGTTTTTAATTTTAGACTTTCATTTTTCATTCATTTTCCATTTTGATTTTTGAATTTTAAACTAATTCAGTTATCCCCAGTTGCATCAGTTGATAGAGGTATTATAATAAAGTCAATGTT